>JAFTHF010000262.1 GCA_017457545.1 Clostridia bacterium | reverse complement strand
GGGTACTTAACGCCTGTTGTCTCGTCAGTAATAACTGCGAAAGGTGTTACCTCAGAGCCTGTACCTGCGGAAGTGGGAACTGCAATAAAGTATGCCTTTTCGCCCATCTTGGGGAAAGTATATACACGCTTACGGATATCATTGAAACGCATTGCCATATCCATAAAGTCAACCTCGGGATGCTCATACATTACCCACATAATCTTAGCTGCGTCCATTGCGGAGCCACCGCCAAGAGCGATGATAACATCGGGATTAAAGGCGCTCATCTGCGCTGCACCCTCCTTAGCACACGCAAGTGTGGGGTCGGGCTCTACGTTATGGAATGTGGAATACTGAATGCCCATCTTTGTAAGCTCATCTGTAATAGGCTTTGTATATCCGTTATTAAAGAGGAATGAGTCTGTAACGATAAATGCCTTCTTCTTGCCAAGCACATTCTTAAGCTCTGCCAAGGCAACGGGTAAGCAGCCCTTCTTTATATAAACCTTTTCAGGCGCTCTGAACCACAACATATTTTCTCTCCTTATTGCAACAGTCTTGATATTGAGAAGATGCTTTACACCTACGTTATCGGAAATTGAGTTTCCACCCCATGAGCCACAGCCAAGGGTAAGGGAGGGTGCAAGACGGAAGTTATAAACATCGCCTACGCCACCGTGAGATGAGGGTGTATTTACAAGAATACGGCAGGTCTTCATCTTAAGTGTAAACTTATTAAGCTTCTCTTTTTCTGTGTATTCGTTAAGATAAATAGATGATGTGTGTCCAAGTCCACCGTCCTCGATTAAGCAATATGCCTTTTCAAGTGCGTCATCAAAGCTGCTTGCCTTATACATTGCAAGAACGGGAGAAAGCTTTTCATGGGCAAACTCCTCGCTAAGATCAACCTTTTCAACCTCACCGATAAGGATTTTTGTCTTTTCGGGAACGCAAACACCGGAAAGCTGTGCAATCTTAAATGCGCTCTGACCAACGATTTTTGCATTGAGGGCGCCGTTGATAATAATAGTCTTACGAACCTTTTCTGTTTCCTCAGGGCTAAGGAAATAGCATCCACGACGGGCAAATTCAGCCTTAACCTCATCATAAATTGTGTCAAGCACGATTACTGACTGCTCAGATGCGCAAATCATACCGTTATCAAAGGTCTTGGAGTGGATAATGGAGCTTACGGCAAGTAAGATATTTGCACTGTCATCAATAATAGCAGGAGTGTTACCTGCGCCAACGCCAAGTGCGGGCTTACCGCTGGAATAAGCAGCCTTAACCATACCGGGACCGCCTGTTGCAAGAATGATATCGCTTTCTCTCATAAGGAGATTTGTAAGCTCAAGGCTGGGTACATCTATCCATGCAATAATATCCTCGGGAGCGCCTGCCTTTATTGCTGCCTCAAGAACTACCTTGGAGGCTGCAATGGTGGAAAGCTTAGCTCTCGGATGGGGGCTGATAATAATACCGTTTCTTGTTTTGAGAGCAAGAAGTGTCTTAAAGATAGCTGTTGATGTAGGGTTGGTTGTAGGGATAACTGCTCCGACTACACCGATAGGCGCCGCAATCTTCTGCATACCACCGGAAATATCCTCCTCAATTACATCACAGGTCTTTGTATCTCTGTACTGATTATAAATATATTCGGAAGCTAAATGATTCTTAATAACCTTGTCCTCAACAACTCCCATTCCGGTTTCAGCTACTGCCATTTTAGCAAGGGAGATTCTCTCTCTGTTAGCTGCAAGTGCTGCCGCTGCAAAAATTTTGTCAACCTGCTCCTGAGTGTAGGTAGCGAATTTAGCCTGTGCCGCCTTTACTCTCTTAAGCGCAGCCTCAAAGCTTTCAACATTTTCTACGATTTGATATTCTCTCATAATAATACCCTTTCTTCGCAACAATGTGATTTTAAATTACGCAGATATTCTATCACAATTTATTCAGTTTGTGAAATGCTTATAATGTATAGAGCTATGCTTTTAAATACATATCTAAAAATGCTTATTTTTACATTTTTTACCTTTTAAAATTGTATATTTTTGCCAAAAACAGTAAAACTCCTTGAATTTCTGCAAAAAATCCTATTTTTTCACTTAAAAATCAACATTTTTCCTTATTTGGCAGATGTATTTTAAAGCATAGCCGAAAATTGTGCAAAAAAAGAGAGCAAAGCTGCTCTCTTTTAATTATTTATATTCCCTCTTTAGCCTTTAATACAAGTGAGATAAACTTCTTATCTATATCTGTAAGCTTATAATTTTCACGGTAGATAAGCACATCCTTATAAACCTTTTTCATGCTGTCGCACTTGCGCTCCACAAGGTTGTTATTAGCAAGCATTTCGTCAGGCATTGGAGACACCCACATAAATGTATTTGGCACCTGTTCAAGAAGCATATACTGACTTGCACGCTCAAACACGTAAATTCGCTTATCAACAAACTCTGACATCTCTGCCTTTTTAACGTCAATAACGG
>JAFTHF010000002.1 GCA_017457545.1 Clostridia bacterium | reverse complement strand
CGTAATCGGATTTCCCAATGGCTATTCAACTAAAGAGTTGAAATGCCTTGAGGCTGCAGAATATTTTAAAAATGGTGCGGTAGAAATTGATTCGGTTATAAATATTTGTGACCTTAAGGTCAAAAAATACGATAAAATTCTTGACGAACTAACAGCTATAAAGAAGGTATGCGGAGATAATGTTCTTAAGGTTATTATCGAATGCTGTCTTCTTACTGAGGAGGAAAAGATAAAAATGTGTCAGCTTGTGTCTCTTTCCGGCGCAGATTATATTAAGACCTCCACAGGCTTCTCAAAGGGAGGAGCAACAAAGGAGGATATTAAGCTTTTTGCCGACCACGTGGCTGAAAATGTTAAAATCAAGGCAGCAGGTGGCATATCAACCTTACAGGATGCAGAGGATTTTATAAATCTTGGCGCATCACGTCTTGGCACAAGCAGAATAGTTAAGCTAGTAAAGGAGAATAATTATGAAAATGTATCCGACACCTCATATTAATGCCACCCCCGAGGATTTTGCAAAAACTGTTCTTATGCCGGGTGACCCCTTAAGAGCAAAATATATGGCTGAGACCTTTCTTGAAAGCCCAAGACTTGTAAATTCCGTAAGAGGTATAAACGGCTACACGGGAACATATAAGGGAAAGCCTGTCAGCATTATGGCAAGTGGAATGGGTATGCCCTCAATCGGAATATACGCATATGAGCTGTACTCCTTTTTCGGAGTAGAAAATATAATCCGTGTAGGCTCTGCAGGTGCAATGCAGGAAAGCATAAGGGTGCGTGATATTGTTATAGGTATGGGCGCTTGCACCAACTCCAATTTTGCAAGTCAGTATGATTTGCCCGGCACGCTTGCGCCTATTGCTTCCTTTGACCTGCTTAAGCTTTTTGTAGATGAGGCAGAAAAAATGGGCTTAAGATACCATGTGGGCAATCTTCTCTCCTCCGACACCTTCTATGGAGATTCCGCAGTAGAAAGCACTACACCCAAGTGGGCAAAAATGGGAGTAATGGCTGTGGAAATGGAGGCGGCCGGACTATATATGACTGCGTCACGTCTTAACAAAAGAGCTCTTGCAATCTGCACAGTATCCGACCACCTTATAACAGGTGAAGCGACTACCGCAGAGGAAAGACAGTCTACCTTTAATGAAATGATAACATTGGCACTTGAATGTGCAGCTAAGCTATGAGAAGAATATTTTTAATTGTACTTGACAGCTTTGGCATTGGCGCTTTGCCCGATGCAAGGCTATTTAATGATGAGAGTGCAAACACCTTAAGGGGTATTTCCACCTCAAAAAAGCTAAGTATCCCTAATCTTATTTCCCTGGGACTTGGCAATATAGACGGAGTTGACTGCATTGATAAATCAGCTTCTCCCTTGGGTGCTTACGGCAGAATGGCTGAGCTTTCTATGGGTAAGGACACCACAGTAGGTCATTTTGAAATAAGCGGGCTTACCTTAGATAAGCCCTTTCCCACTTATCCGAATGGCTTCAGCGAGGAAATCCTTAATGAGTTTTCCAAAAGGTGCAGAAGAGGTGTGCTTTGTAATAAGCCGTATTCGGGCACTGAGGTAATTAAGGACTATGGCATTGAGCATATGGAAAGTGGAAAGCTGATTGTATATACATCGGCTGACAGCGTATTTCAAATTGCTGCCCATGAAGATATTGTAGATGTAGATACACTATACGAATACTGTAAAATTGCACGTGAAATTCTGGTTGGCGAAAACGGTGTTGCAAGAGTAATTGCAAGACCATTTACAGGAGAATATCCCTTTGTAAGAACAGCCAACCGACGTGATTTTTCCTTACCTCCACCTAAAAAGACAGTTCTTGATGCGCTTAAGGATAAGGGCTATGACGTAATTTCAGTAGGTAAAATTTACGATATATTTGTAGGCAACGGCATTACGGAATATCATCTTACCCATTCAAATAATGAAGGTATTGAAAAGACTATTGAGCTTATGAAAAAGGACTTTTGCGGTCTTTGCTTTATAAATCTTGTGGACTTTGATATGCTGTACGGACACAGAAACGATATTGACGGATACGCCTCTGCACTTACCTATTTTGACAGTAAGCTGCCTCATATATTATCTCAGCTTTGTGACGATGATATGCTGATTATTACTGCTGACCATGGCTGTGACCCGTCGGATATAAGCACCGACCATACAAGAGAATATGTGCCTCTTTTGGTGTACGGAAAGGGTATTTTACCCAAAAACCTGGGTACGTTACCTACCTTTTCAGACATTTCAGCAACAATAAGCCATATTTTCGGTTTAGATTATAAGACAAACGGAACAAGCTTTCGCGATAAAATTATAAGTCCTTACGCAGTTGTAAGACTGGATAGCGAGGTATAATTATGGACACTTCCCCCGAGATTTTAATAAAAAAGGCATTTGAAGCAAGAGAAAATGCATATGCGCCCTACTCAAGCTTTAAGGTAGGCGCTGCTCTTTTATGTAAGGACGGAAGCATATACACAGGCTGTAATGTGGAAAACGCATCATACGGTGCCACCCTTTGTGCAGAAAGAGTTGCTTTAACTAAGGCTATCAGTGAGGGAAACAGAGATTTTTCCGCTATTTTAATTGTAGGCTCGGGAGATGACTACTGCTATCCCTGTGGCATGTGCAGACAGGTAATGGCTGAGCATTGTACAGCTGAATTTAAGATTATTTTGCCACTTAATGGTAGGGAAACAAAAATTATTACCTTGGGTG
>JAFTHF010000032.1 GCA_017457545.1 Clostridia bacterium | reverse complement strand
TGGGTTTTAAAGGGTGTTTCCTTTAAGGTTAAGGCAAAGGAAACAGTTGCATTTGTAGGCTCAACCGGTTCAGGTAAAACTACTATTCTCTCCCTTATCTGCCGTAACTACGATATTCAGAAGGGACAGATTCTTATTGACGGAATTGATATTAAGAAAATCAAGATTTCTTCCTTAAGACGCCACTTCGGTCAGATGCTTCAGGACGTATTCCTCTTCTCCGGAACAATAAAGAGCAATATTGTTCTTCGTAATGATGAAATTACAGATGATGAAGTAATTGAGGCTTGTAAGTATGTAAACGCAGACCACTTCATAAGTAAGCTTGAAAACGGACTTTATGAGGAGGTGCGTGAGAGAGGAAATAACTTCTCCTCAGGTCAGCGACAGCTTCTCTCCTTTGCAAGAACTATTATTCACAAGCCTGCAGTTATGATTCTTGATGAGGCGACAGCAAATATTGATACGGAAACCGAGCTTCTAATTCAGAACTCCCTTGAAAAGATGATGAATATCGGTACTATGCTTATAGTAGCCCACAGACTTTCTACTATTCAGCACTGTGATAATATTATCGTTCTTTCTCACGGCGAGATAATCGAGCAGGGTAACCATTTTGAGCTTCTTGAAAAGAAAGGCAGATATCACAGCCTTTATATGCTCCAGTATCATAAACAAAATTTGCTCAAAAACAGTAAATAAATTAAAAAGAGGTCTACTTTTGTAGGCCCCTTTTTATATTTTATAGTACCCTTATAATTGATTATTTCTACTTTTTTCGACAAAAATCTTTACTTAAAGCAAAAAGTTTGATATAATTAAATTGTAAAAATTGAAAGGGGAATAACTATGGGAACATTTATTATCAAAAAAACTCCGTCCGGAGCATTTAATTTCAGCTTAATTGCACCTAACAAGCAAAAGATTGCTGTGGCTTCTCAGGTTTACACCACTAAGCAGGCTTGTAAGGTCGGAATGGCTAGCGTTGGTAAAAACGCTGCAAAATGCATTGCAGAAAACAGAATAGAGGATAAAACCTTAAAGACTACAGCAGAGCCTCTTACATACCCTAAATTCGAAATTTACTTCGATAAAGCTGGGCTTTATCGCTACCGTCTCTTCGCTACTAACGGTGAAAGCATTGCGATAAGTGAGGACGGCTACAAATCTAAAAGTGGCTGCCTAAACGGTATGAAGAGCGTTTCCGTAAACGCTATCGACGCTGAGATAATCGACGAATCTCTTGCTAAATAACAAAAGAGCTACAAATTGTAGCTCTTTTTTATTTTACCACATTGATTTTTGAAATGCCGTAATATTTGAAGGCCTTGATTGCACTTTCATCTATCGCATCACCCGACATTAAAATCGGGACAGCAGGAGGACAGGATGCGTTGAATATAGCAAGCACTCTTCCCTTTGCATTCTCTACGGATATTTCTTCATTTAAGCCAAGCATTGCTTCTCTTATGCTTATCACCCTTGTCGGAACAGAAAGCATAGGGGCATTAGCTTTTATCGGTGCTTTTTTCTCAATTTGTAAAAGTGCGTCTTTTATCCTTACAATATCATCATTGTCAGGAGAAAGCATAAGCACTACATAATCAAGGTCGGAAAACTCGCACTCAATACCGTAATTCTTACGCAAAATATCAGCAAAACCCACACCCGTATAGCCGTTTTGCTTTACATCTAGGGTAAATTTCAGTCTTTCATCACCTACGAAGCAATAGCCGTATTCCGTAAGCTCAGCTTTAATTTTATCAGCCCTTTCAAGATATAAATTAAACCTTTTTGCATATCCGTCTTCAATATACCTGTTTACAAGATCAAGAGACTGTAGGATAAGGTATGACGGACTTGTAGAGCCAAACATTGCAAGTGCGTTTTTTGCATTGTTTTTAAACACTTGGTCGGCTTTTTTGTTAATATGTAGGTATGCTCCACCTGTCAAGGCAGGTAATGTCTTATGGGCTGAGTCACAGCACATAGCCGCCCCTAAGTCCATAGGGTGATTGCTTTCATCAAGGAACTTAAGATATGCTCCATGAGCATTATCAACCAAAAGTGGCACTTTATATTTATCGCACACTTTTGAAAGCCCCCCTATATCACACATATTGCCAAGATAATCAGGCGATGTAATATATACTGCTGACGGTGCTTTATCCACACTCTTAAGGACTTTTTCAAGATTTTCAGGAGTAATTACACAGGATAGATAGGAGCTGTTAGTGGTCTGGTATAGCCACATAACATCTAAATCTAAAAGCGCTGCCGCACTTAAAAACACCTTGTGTACATTTCTTGCAGCTAAAACAAATGGCTTTTCACCCTTTGCCCTTGCACCCAAAGTGGCAAGATAAAGCATTGCACGAATACAATGGGACGAGCCCTCAGTGGAATAAAAGGTATCTGCACCGAAAAGCGCACCTGCGTTTTCTTCGCTTTCCTTGATTATTCCGTCAGCCTCGTACAGACTGTCTGCACCCTTAATTTCGGTAATATCCATATACTCAATTCCAAGAAGTGAGTTGCCCTTATGCCCGGGCATATGCAGACGTGATGTATTGCTTTCTATATATCCCTTTACAAAATCGTAAATCGGTGTCTTCATATTATTCTCTGAATGCCCTGTCAACGGCTACCATAATAGCACATTCCATTCTCTTCTTGAAGAGGTCGCAGCCGTATTTGTATACGCCCTTTACGCTACCTGTGGAATGGTATGCATTTGCAGCACAACCACCTGAGCAATAAAGCTTAGCCCAGCAATCATGACAGTCGGGACGGGCATAAACATTACACTGTGCGAATTCATCCTGAATTGCTGTATTGGTAACACCGTTATAAATATCACCAAGCTTATATTTTTCTTCTCCAACGAATTGGTGACAGGGATAAAGGTCGCCCCAAGGAGTTACAGCCATATACTCTGTTCCTGAGCCACAGCCGGAAATTCTCTTATAGATACAAGGTCCGCCGCTTAAGTCTATCATGTAGTGATAGAAGGTAAAGGGCTTACCCTCCTTATCTCTCTTTATCATAAGCTCTGCAAGCTTTTCGTACTGCTCCATCACTACGGGCTTATCTGCCTCTGTAAGCTCGGAGGGGTCACCGCTTGCACACACCACAGGCTCCATACTAAGCTCAGTAAAGCCAAGGTCAAGCATAACCTGAATATCCTTTAAAAAGTCGGGGTTAGCATGGGTAAATGTACCTCTCATATAGTAGCCCTTGCCACCACGTGCATCAACGAGCTTTTTAAACTTTGGCACTATTCTCTCCCAGCTTCCGTTACCTGCGTAGTCAACACGGTATCTGTCGTGTATTTCCTTACGTCCGTCAAGGCTTAGCACCACGTTGCTCATTTCCTTATTAGCAAACTCAATTACATCATCGTCAATAAGCATAC
>JAFTHF010000261.1 GCA_017457545.1 Clostridia bacterium | reverse complement strand
GAGCCCGAGGGCGAGGAGCTTGGTCTCCAGATTATGAGAAAGCTCAATGAGTATACAGCTAAGTGGAAGGCAGCAGAGAATATTGACTACTCACTCTACGGCACACCTCTTGAAAGCACAACATACAAGTTTGCTAAGTGCTTACAGTCTCGCTTCGGCATTGTAAAGGGTGTTACAGATAAGAACTATATTACAAACAGCTATCATATCCACGTAACAGAGCCTATTGATGCATTTAAGAAGCTTGAGATTGAATCCAAGTTCCAGCTTCTTGCACCCGGTGGAGCTATCAGCTACATTGAGGTTCCCAATATGCAGAACAATATTGAGGCAGTTACAGAGGTTATGAAGTTTATCTATGATAACATCATGTATGCTGAGCTTAACACAAAGAGCGACTACTGTCAGGTTTGTGGCTTCGACGGTGAAATCGGTATTGTAACCGACGAGTACGGCAAGCTTCTTTGGGAATGCCCCAACTGTCACAACCGTGATCAGTCCAAGATGAACGTAGCGAGAAGAACCTGCGGTTATATCGGTACTCAGTATTGGAACCAGGGCAGAACTCAGGAAATCAAGGAAAGAGTTCTTCACCTTTAATATTAAAATATTAAAAGAAACGGCAACAGCCGTTTCTTTTTTGCTTTTTGTATTGACTATTTTAAAAAATAGATATATAATTGTCTTGGAAAAGAGAAGGGGGTGCTACTTTGACAGACAAGCTGGAATACAGTAAAATGGATCTTGTAAAAAAGATAATGCTTTTTACAATTCCCATTATGCTTCAAGGCATTTTACAAAGTCTTTATAATACTGCTGAC
Source organism: Clostridia bacterium (assembly GCA_017457545.1). The sequence continues at coordinate 2,975 of JAFTHF010000261.1, read as the reverse complement.
CTTATTGTTGTAGGTCAGTTTGCAGGCGATATTGCATCTGCATCGGTAACCTCAACAGGCTCTGCCTATGCAGTTTTGGTAAATCTTTTTATCGGTGCATCGGCAGGTGTTGACGTTGTTTCATCTCTTCATTACGGTATGCGTGACCATAAGGGAGTAAAGCAGACTATAGATACTGCAATTGTATCAGCGCCCTTTATCGGTATTGCTGTTATGATTATGGGTATATTGCTTACCCGTCCTATTCTTGTTCTTATGAATACACCAAAGGGGCCTGTTCTTGAGGGTGCAGTAACATATATGACAATTATTATGCTTGGCGTTCCGTTTTTAATGCTGTTCAACTTCTGTTCAGCCGTGCTAAGAACCTCAGGCGAAACTAAGGCGCAGTTTAAATATCTTGCAATTTCAGGCATTGTAAACGTAGCCCTTAACCTTATTCTTGTTATTTTCTTCCACTTGGGTGTAATAGGTGTTGCGGTTGGAACTGTTGCATCACAGGTTCTTGCAGCTATTCTTATTATGCGTAGGCTTATTAAAAATGAAGGACTTTTCTCCTTTTCACTAAAGGGATTGACTTTTTCTGTTCAGAAGCTTAAGAAGATACTTTTAATCGGTATTCCCGCAGGTATTCAAGGCTCACTTTTCAGCGTGTCAAATGCCTTTTTACAGTCGGGTGTAAACTCCTTTGGAGAAATTGCCGTGGCAGGAAGCGGCGCAACAGCTAATATTGAAAGCCTGCTTTATGTAACCGTATCCTCATTCCAAAGCGCAGCCACCACCTTTACAAGCAGATTTATGGGTGAGGGCAATATAAAAAGAGTAAAGCATGTATTCTTTACAGTTATTTGTCTTTCAGCCATAACTGGTATATTCTTAGGCCTTACAGCCTTTGCATTCGGACGCCCCTTGCTTTCTATCTACGTAGAGGGAGCAGAGTCAATACAGTACGGCTATGAGCGACTTTGTATTACCTTCCCGGTATACTTCTTAGCAGGTCTTATGGGTACCTTGCCAGGCTGTATTCGTGGTATGGGACACAGCATTCCACCTACAATCATCTCACTTATCGGTGCTTGTGGCTTGCGAATCGTATGGATTTATACCGTCTTTGCCAAATATCATATTATGTCCGTCCTTTACCTTATCCATCCCATTACATGGATAGTAACTACCACCTCACTTGTAATTTGCTTCGCAATTTTCTCTAAAATAGAGAAGAGAAAAATGCTTATGGCAAGGATTGATTAAGATAGAAAAGATAGAAAAGAGCACCCGTGTGGGTGCTCTTTAGTTTATAAATATGGACCGTTAGGGTCGGCTCGTAAGTGAGTATTTGCTGCGAGAGTCCAAAAGGGAGTATTAGGGAAGGCTCCTATGGAGCTATTTTCGTCTAGCCTCACGTGAGCTAGCTCCCATCGGCTTTAGTCGAAAATGCGTACCCCATTCGCACAAGTGCGAAGTGGGGCGCGAGGACCATTAGGGTCGATGCCTCGCCTTTAAATGTTTCGACACGAAACGTCGAGTCATGAACCACGAACCCTATTCGTACAAGTACGAAATGACGTTGAGTGAGGCGAATAGTCAACCAACAAAAAAGGTCAGCTCAAGGCTGACCTTTTTTGTTGGTGGACCATTAGGGACTCGAACCCCAGACCGACCGGTTATGAGCCGGTAGCTCTAACCAACTGAGCTAATGGTCCTTAGTGACTGCATTATATTTTACACATTTATTCTTAATTTGTCAATACCTTTTTATAAAAAATATAAAAATATTTATAAAAAGAGAAGTTGATAATTTGCTTATGGTGTGGTATAATTTAATCATATGAAGAAAAACAAAAATTATGTCAGTAGGGAGGAAAAATGAATACTTGCTACATAATATGCGCTCTTGACTGTGCGCCGGATTTCAAGGCGAAGGAGGGCGACCTTATTATAGGTGCTGACCGTGGATATCTTAATCTTATAAGGCAGGGAATTATGCCCCATATTGTAATGGGTGATTTTGATTCATACCCGGGAGAAATCGAGTGCGAAAATATTGTAAGGTTTCCCGTTGTAAAGGACGATACAGATAGCGCTATTGCAATTAAATATGCAAAAGAGCAGGGGTATAAGAAAATAGTGGTATACGGTGCAATCGGTGGCGACCTTGACCATACTATTGCCAATATTGCCCATTGCGCAAATTATACCGAAAAGGGAATTGATATTTCCTTTGTGGATAACAGTAATGTCTTATTTGCTATTCACAATTCTAAAATAAAATTTTCTTCCGAGGCAAAGGGCCGCATTTCCGTCTTCTCATATGGCGAAAAGTCCGAGGGAGTGTACGAAAAAGGGCTTTTTTATATACTTGATAACGCAACTCTTTACAGTAATATTCCCTTGGGCGTAAGTAATGAGTTTATAGGCGAAAAAAGTGAAATTTCCGTTAAAAACGGCACTCTTCTTATTTACACCTCAAAGGAAAATTTTGAAAACTACTTGACAAAATAAAGCCTTAGTGCTACAATTTAATCATCGCACAATAGAATATTCAGGGGTGCTTAATTGCTGAGATGGAGAAATCCAAACCCTTTAACCTGATACGGATAATGCCGTCGGAGGGAGATAATATTTAGGATATAGTAATATTGTTTACCGCACGGATATTTTCTGTGCGGTAATTTTATATTACGGAGGTTTCTATGGAAACAACACAAAAGAAAAGAATGCAGAGAATATATGCCCTCTGCCAAAGCGCAATTTTTATTACACTTGCCACAATTTTAAGCTTTTTACCCGTTTACGAAATGCCTATGGGTGGAACAGTCACCCTTGCAAGCATGCTGCCAATTATGTTTCTCGGCATTAAGTTTGGTCCTAAATGGGGACTTGGCTCATCATTTTTGTACGCTCTTATTCAGCTTGCACAGGCGCTTATTAAGGGTAATGTTTTTGTATACTGTGTGGGCGCAGGCGCTGTAATT
>JAFTHF010000031.1 GCA_017457545.1 Clostridia bacterium | reverse complement strand
CTTGATAAGCATAGGGTTTCTTATAGCACCTGAGTTTACGCTTACCTTATCAGCGCCACACTTAAGCACCCTATCAAAGTCCTCAATTGTGTTAATGCCACCGCCAACGGTAAGAGGAATAAATATCTTACTTGCCACCTCGCAAAGAATGTCGGTAAAGAGCGCACGTCCCTCAGCTGAGGCTGTGATATCGTAAAACACCAGCTCATCAGCGCCACACTGAGAATAAAATTCTGCCAGCCTTACAGGGGAGGAAACGTCGGCAAGGCCAAGAAAGTTAACTCCCTTACTACTCTGCCGTCCTTAACATCGAGGCAGGGAATTATTCTTTTTGTAATCATTTTGCCACCTCGATAGCTTCGGCAAGGTCAATTGCACCTGTGTAATATGCTTTACCGATTATAGCACCGTAAAGCTCCATTTTGCGAAGCTCGGTAATATCATTAATTGTAGACACTCCCCCCGATGCAACTATGTCGAGAGAGTATTTTTTTGAAAGCTCGCTGTACATTTTAAGGTTAGTACCCTTCATCGCACCGTCCTTGGATATATCTGTGCAGATGATTGTTTTTACATTAAGCCTCTGCATTTTTTCAAAGAAAGCATCAAGGGTATAGCTGCTCTTTTCAAGCCAACCCTTAATAGCTATGTAGCCGTCCTTTACGTCAGCGCCAACAGCAATTTTATCACCGTATTTTGATATAGCCGACCTTAAAAATTCCTCATCGGTTACGGCTGATGTGCCAAGGATTACCCTTGATACACCTGACGACAGATATCTCACAACCGTTTCCATAGAACGGATGCCTCCACCTATTTCAACGAAAAGAGAGGTTTCATTTGCTATCTGTGATACAATTTCAATATTTGGTGTTGTTCCGTCCTTTGCGCCCTCAAGGTCTACCATATGGATAAATTTTGCACCCTTTTTCTCGAAATCCCGTGCTACGTCTATGGGGTTTTCGCTATAAACGGTCATCTGATTATAGTCGCCCTTAAAAAGACGGACAGCCTTTTTATCATATAAATCTATGGCAGGAAATATGTTCATTCTCCGTCCTCCCATTCACAAAAGGCCTTTAATATATTAAGTCCCACATCTCCGCTTTTCTCGGGGTGAAACTGCATTCAGGCTACGTTATCCTTAACTACTGCAGCAGTAAGCTCACGTCCGTACTCTGCAGTTGCAAGTAAGCTGTCATCACAGCCCTCTGCATAGTAGGAATGAACAAAATAAACACAGTCCTCCTCATTTATGTACTTAAAAAGAGGGTGACTTCTTGTAAAGTGCAAGGCATTCCAGCCTATATGCGGGATTTTAAGCTCTTTTGGTATCTTATTTTCCATAGGAACTACGCTACCCTTAAGCAAGGAAAGTCCCTTATGCTCTCCATACTCGTAGCTTTTGTCAAAAAGAAGCTGCAGTCCCATGCAAATTCCCAGAAATGGTCGTTCTGTTTCTATAAACCTGTTTATCACACTGACTAATCCGGCAGACTTTAATGCAGAAATACAATCACCAAAAGCACCATTACCCGGCAAAACTATCCTGTCAGCCTCTATAATAGACTTTTCGTCAGATACAACCCTTGCTTCCTGACCAATATATTCAAAGGCTTTTTGCACACTGCGAAGATTGCTCGCACCAT
>JAFTHF010000030.1 GCA_017457545.1 Clostridia bacterium | reverse complement strand
TTTCCCTTTCATCATATGCAAATTTCCGTCATATCGTGCTTATGACATTATAATTATAAACCTTAACCTTAGGTGAATGTCAATAGATTTTTTAAATTTTCTCAGATACTGTCTAAAAAATTCTGCTCTTTTGTACCCCTTAAAATAAAAATCCCAAAACTCCTTTTGCCATAAGGGTTTATTGTATTTTTAACATGATGTTCAGCTGAGGTTGGCTGATTGCGACCATAAAAAGACCCACTCATTTGAGTGGGTCTTTTTATTTTTGTATACGTATTAAGAATATACTTAGTCAAGCTCATTTGAGTGATTTAAGGTCTTATAAACCTCTCTGCACACTCTAAGTTTACCATTACTCTGTCGGATTGCTTAAAGATATCTATTACATCATTAAAAAGCGTCTTACCCTGACAGGTATCAAAAAGAGCCTTGCAATCGTCTTTTATAGACACGTCCCCGCAAATTATTATTTTCATAGTAGCACCTCACATTGTTCGGCTTAATATATTTGCTTTTCTGTCAGAATATTTTAACCATTCCACAGTTGGCTACAGGGAGCTTGGTTACACCGCGCAAAAGTGTACCGCTTCCCTCTTTTTCGCCATAAATATTATAAAGCTCATAGGTACAGTCCTTATCCGACTCTACATATGCGTAGCTCTTGCCTGTTGAGTTGAATATATAATTTGTCTTGTTTTCCTCAACCTTGGCAACAACATTCTGGTAAAGAGCGCAGACACTTTCGGTATCATTGGTGCTTTTTGCCATAGAATAGTTGGCCTCTGCGTCTTCAATTTCAATTTCACCGTTTAAAATAGTGTCTCTGTGCTCACGCCAGAAGGAAAGATAGCCCTTTAAAAGCTTCTTATGCTCATCTGTAATATCGTCAAAGCGAATGGAAATCTGAGGTACGATAAGAAGTGTGCCAAGAAGCTGATACGCTACGCTTTCAACAGTATCGTTTTTGTTCCACATAATCATATCGCTATGTACAGCAGTTTCGCCTGATGTCAAGCGAAGATTAATTGCACCTATTCTGTTTACCACAACATCACAGGGACAGTCACCGACACGGAAGAAGTTGCCGTACATGGACATAATCGGTCCTACGTAGGACTGACGGAATTCAATCATAAATTCGGGATTTGCGCCCTTTAATCTTGCTGATACCTCGGAAAGAAGCTTGATTACTCCCTCTTCAACGGAAACGCAATCCATTCTGGGATCGTAATCTGTGCTCGACTCATAGGGGCGGAAGCTGTCAATAAAGTCAAGCTTCAAGCCGTCCCAACCGTAATTTTCAACGTGGGTTGCGTAGATATCGCAAAGAAAATCACGCACCTCCTTGTATCTTGGGTCAAGAACGGAAGAATCATTACTGCTTCGGTTACCAAGATACATACCCTTAAATCTTTCATAGTTTTCACTCATAACTCCCATAAAGGGAACGGAAAACCAAATAACAAATTTCATACCTATCTTATGAATCTCATCAACGAAGCGCTTCATATCGGGTATTTTCTTTTTGCTTACCTGCCAGTCGCCACAGTAGGCATATCCACGGGAGCTGTCGTCTGTCTGCCAGCCGTCATCCACGATAATGGTATCCATACCGTATTCCTTAGCCTGCTTACATTCCTTTATAATCGCATCCACATCTATTTCCTGATGGTAGCTGTACCATGCAGAATACATAGGCAATTTTGCATGGTCGGGAACGTAGCAATTCTTATATCCGATTTCGTTCCACCAGGATTTGACATCCTGAACGGATTTGTAAAAGGGCATTTTTCTTCTGTCGATTCTGATAATAACCTCATAGCTTGACATAAGAGGACTGATATCGGGGAACAAATCAAGTTTAAAAAGGACTGCTCCTCTCTCCTCAATGCAGCCTGCCATAAGAACTGAGGGGTTTGACGGGTCGGATAATGCTACTGTTGTTCTGTTAAGATTTGATTTGCTGTAAATCGAGATAAGAGGCATACCTGTGGCAGTTCTGCTCATTTCATTTCTCATATACCAATCGGGAGTAATATTCTTATCAAAGTGGGATTTACTTGACCAAAATCCCATCATATCAACCTGATCCTCCTCCCAGCTAAGGGAGTATCTTTTTGGCTTGATTTTCCCGTCGAATACAAGAGACAATTTATAGTATGAGATCTCACCATTAGACAAAAGCTCAAGCTTTTCTTCCCTTAAATTATCCTCTGTTTGTGTATTGAAGGTTAGATTGTTCAAATAAAAAGTAGCCATATTTACCTCTTTTGTACTTGTTTTTTGATTACGTAGCTGATTTTTTATGACCTATTGTCAGTTCAATGCCGAAATATATTCCTCAGCATAATGGGCTGCGACAGCACCGTCAGATGCAGCGGTAACTACCTGACGAAGTGCCTTAGTGCGTACATCGCCTGCTACAAAAACGCCATCAACATTAGTCTTGGTGCTTTCGTCTGCTATTACGTAGCCGTAGCTGTCTACATCAATCTGATCCTTGAAAATATCTGTAATAGGCTGTCTGCCTATGCTTACAAATATTCCGTCGCAGTTAACCTCTGTTACATTGCCTGTCTTAAGATTTTTAACCTTAGCGCCTGTAATTCTACCGTCTACAAGATAGCTGTCTATTGCGCTATCCCACATAAATTCAACGTTTTCTGCCTTCATAAGTGGCTCATGATATATTTTTGTTGCACGAAGGGTGTCACGTCTGTGAATTACAATAACCCTTTCACACAGATGTGAAAGATAAAGGGCATCGGAAACTGCAGAGTTGCCTCCACCAACTACAATTGCAACCTTGTTTTTGTAGAATCTGCCATCACAATGGGCACAGTAGTGAAGTCCCTTACCGACTAAAGCGTCCTCACCCTCTACTCCAAGCTTTCGTGGGTCGGCGCCTGTGGCGATTATTACTGATTTTGCATACAATTCCCCCGAGGACGTGGTTAGTTTTTTGATTTTTTCGGAAAAATCAACGCTGATAACCTGAGCATATTCGGTCTTAGCGCCAAAGCGTTCAGCACCCATTTGCATATTCATACCAAGGGTAAAGCCGTCCACTCCCTCATTAAAGCCGGGGTAGTTATCTATAATGTCTGTAAGGGCCATCTGGCCACCCGGTGCTGCCTTTTCCACTACAAGGGTATCAAGCCCTGCACGTGCGGTATATAAGGCTGCAGAATATCCTGCCGGCCCTCCGCCGATTATTATAACATCATAAATGTGATTCATTATTTCTCCTTATTTTGTAAATGCCGAGCATAACTCGGCATTATAATTATATTCTTATTTTCTTGCCTGCAGGAGCAAGGAAGGGCTTTCCATCTCTTGCAAGCCAGATATCATAGGCTGAGGGGTTATATATAACTGACTGGTCAATGGAATACTCAAGTGAGTTATATGCTTTTACATATCTGTAAAGCTCAATAGTGGTGGGGTACCATACCTCATCTCTGTTGCTTACAAGCTGCATAAGCTTCTCTATTCTTTCCCATTCCTCTTCCTTATCAAACTCGTAGGTGTGTCCCCAGATGCTGAAAAGGAAGCCTGCCTTTCTGTGCCAGTTACGAAGTGGGTCCTCGTTTACAAATCTGTCTGCAAGGTCGAAAAGGCGACTGTCTGCATGGTGACAGGTAGTGTCCATTTCAAGCCAGTTTTCAGGCACATCAAACTCATGGTGCTTGGGGAAGCCCATACAGGTACGTGCGTAAACAAGACCGTTCATTCTAAGGGCGGTAATAGTATCATTATTGTAGTTGCCGTAGGGGTATACAAAGCCCTTTACGATTTCTCCTGTTGCTTCCTCAAGAGTAAGTCTGTCCTTATAAATTTCATAGCTCATAGTCTCTACAGGAAGTCTGTCAAGGTGAGGATGTGTATATCCGTGAGATGCAATCTCGTGTCCCTTATAAACATCCTTGATTTCCGAAAGCTTAATATTGCGTGGATTTTCCTCTCCCTCTGCTGTAATACACATATGAGATGAAATATTGAAGCTTCCCTTAAGATTGTACTTATCAAGAAGCTCTATAAAGCGACGGTCACTCTGTATAGCATCGTCGTAGCTGAAGGTTACTGCCTTAGTCTTTCCCTCGGGGAACAACATCATATAATGCTTCATATTATCTCCTCTTAGTCGGGGTTTCTTTCACCCAGTAAAATTCTGTATTTCTGATAAAAGCTTTCAAAGTAGTCGCTATCAAGCGCGTCTCTTATCTTCTGCATAAGCTCATTGTAGATATAAAGGTTATGAAGAACGCACAGGCGCATACCAAGTGTTTCCTTA
>JAFTHF010000260.1 GCA_017457545.1 Clostridia bacterium | reverse complement strand
AGAATAAGATTCTTAAGCTCCTTATTAAATGTAGCTATGCTGTCAAGATTTTTAATAGGCTCAATATATTTAAGTGCGGGAGCAATGCCGTCAGCATTTTTCTTCTCCACATTCCTTGCAGCCTTGTAAAGTGCACAAGCTCTCTTAAGATAATCGTTCTTAAAGGACTCCTTTTCGCACATTTCATTGAATTCGCTCATCATAAGCTTTTCAACCTCTGTGTTAAGAGTTGAAAATCCGCCTGTGGTAGGCATATCATCGGGAATAACAAGCTCCTCTATTTTTTCCTGATTTACATAAAGATATAAATCGTCCTGAATTCTTACTTTTTCCATTTTTATTTCTCCAATTCTTTTTTATTTTTTATTTAAGTGCATCCCAAATTGCCTGATTATACATAAGACGTGCATTTGCCGAAAGGTCACAATGCCCTCTCTTGGGTACAACTATAAAATCTACCTTGTGGGTATTATTCATAGCCTTAACAAGCTTTTCGGAGTGGTTTTCAAGATTAACTGCCATATCTCCACTGCAATGGAAAATGGTATATGGGATCTTAGGCATTTTGTCTACAAGATATAAGGGGGAGCAGCTGCGAAGAGCTGTATCCATATCTCCCTCATACAGATAAAATGCGCTGTACAGAGTACGTGGTAAATCGGGGCGCTCTGTAAAGTGATAGGGCAAGTCGCAAACGGGACAGTTGGCAACACAGGCGCAAGGTGTTATTTTTGCGTATGCGCAATACACAAGGGCGGAAAGTCCACCCATTGAGCCACCGGTTGACACAACCTTAACTGAGGAATCAAGTCCGTATTTTTCACATAAAACGGAAATAATTTCGTCTGTGTATTCCACGGCCTGTCTGTTCATCCAGCACCAAGGGTCATAATAAGGCACTACGTAAATTACACCCTTTTCGGCAAGCTCAATTGCATCACCGGGGTCGCTGTTATACATAGTCATTCCACCTAAGCCAAAGAAATTAAGCACTATGCCCGTTATTTCTCCGGTAATCAAACGGTCATTTGAATATGCGAAGCTACGCAAATTTTCATAAGTAATAATTTTTTTCATTTTAACTCCTTGCTGATTAAACTAAAAGCTCTCTTCTTTGTAAATCTGTCTATAGGGATAAGGGGTCTTTCGCCGATTGGATGGGCGCAATAGGTTACTCCACGGACAAGGGACATATAAAGGGCGCTGTTTTCGAAATGGCTGCCGTTAACGGGGGTTGTAACGACAAAAGGTATATTTTTATGCCAAAAACGGGGGCTGTAAAGCCAAAAGGTATATTTTATAGGGGTGGAAAATAACATTTGTCCATAAAACGCATCAAACGTAGGATTAATATTTGTTTGTCTTTTTTGCATTACAATCCTTGCAAAGCATTTGGCAGTTATCGGGGGTAGTATGCCCGCCTTTGCTCCAAGGCTTTATATGGTCGCCTTCCATTTCCTCATACTCAAAGTGCTGTCCACAAATAGGACAAATACCATTTTGCTTGCTGTATGCGGCTAACTTATCACGCTTTTCAAAAGCGCGCAAATTTAACAAACGACCTGCAAAAGGATCTTTGTCACGACACAATAAAAATTCGTAAATACCATTGTATTTTTGAACATCCTCGTCTTCGTGTAAACGCTTGACCTCAGCAGCCATAACAGAAGAATTGTAGGTGTTCGTGTGATAAACATTATAAAGATGACACCAATCCAATCCTTTCATGTCCGCATAATATTTCGGGAAGATTTTCTCAATCCAATGGATAACGTCTTGGAAATATTGCCAAAGCTCGTCGGCATCGGCATCAGACTTATGAGCTGCCATATACTCGGTAATATCCTTGAGCCCTTGATACTCGCAAATTCCCTTTAATGCTTTTTCAAGTAGTTCTTGGCGGTTGGGGTCGCCTTTTATGTATCTATCAGAAAGCCCCTTAGCCGCACAATTTCGTTTGGAGAAATGACGCTTTGCATCAGAAAGCCACTCGCCTGTATATACTGAATTTCGAAGCTCTTGTTCTGTGAGTTTCTCTCCTGCGATATTAACTACTCTGAACCATTCAAGCTTTTCGGATTCCGATCCTTCGCAGATATATACCATAAATTCATAGTTCATCAAATCTTCGTATTTATCATCGGGCAAAGAATCCCAATAACAAGAGCGACCATTAATTTTTACTTCAAATTTATGGTCTAAAAATTTCATCACAGACAAAGTACGTTGCTGCCCGTCAAGCACCTCATATTGATCATCTCCGACTTTTACCCAATACATAACATTTAGCGGAAATCCTCTAAGCACGGTATGTATAACTGCTGCTGATTGCTCATCATTATATACAAATTCTCTTTGATACGGTGGGCGAATTGCCAATTTGCCACCATAGTCAAACACTCCGTCATCACCATTATCAACATAGCCCTGAAATACATCTTTTACTCTTACTAATTTCGGTGTAATAGTCATACGTTTAGTACTCATCATTCGTCTCCTTTTTCGGGGTGCTTATTGCGAATTAATATTCTTGAAAATGGGATTTTCGCCTTACCTTCGCTGTTATAGTAGCAAAGCATTTTCATTCCTTTGGTGTAATGTCCTGTGCCACCTTGTCTACGATAATCGGCAAGAAACTCTTCCGGCATATTCATAATTCCAACTTGTATGTTTTCGTCTTCTCTTTCGTAGCCCAAAATTTCGAATTGATCGGGATTATACTTATCCATAAATGTTTTAGGCACACCCATAATTCCTGCGTAATCTTTTGGAATTTCCGATGTTTCATTGACATCTATCCCATTAAATGTCACATAGCGAGGATAATCATCTGGGTTATATTTTCGATACAAAATCATCGTTTCATGGCGCTTCTGCAAATCTAAATTAGTAAACCACATAACGCCTGATACTCGAATCAATCCCTCTTTATGCTGCGAAGATACCGCATAGTCCTGATAAGGGCTTTCAAAAAATCCAACATTGCCTTTGAATCCGTTTCCTAACCAAAGTTTGTTATCTTTTATCAAAGGAAATATTTCTTTATATGTAATGGCATTTTGATTACCGATAATCAAGAATTTCTTTTGATATGCCATTAACTGTGCAACATATTCCTTGAAAAGGGAAAAAGGAGGATTTGTTACAACAATATCGGCTTGTTTCAAATAAGCAATACATTCTTCGGAGCGAAAATCGCCTGTGCCTTTTAACTTTTTAACACCACGCTTTTTGGACGACAAAAGACGATATATATCTTCATCCGAAATTCCTCTGCCATTTGCCATAGGGACTTCCGTAATATCCATTACATAACCATTTCCGGGGACAACTTTTTCGTTATCTTCATCAAAGATAGAAAGTTGTTGTCCTACAACGGAAGAGGTGCTATAAGAGGTACAAATCAACCTTCTCAACCCAAGATAATTAAAATTTCGCAAAAAGAATTT
>JAFTHF010000259.1 GCA_017457545.1 Clostridia bacterium | reverse complement strand
TATATTCGTCCACATTATCGGGATTGCCCTGTCCGTATCCCTCTATATTCCGTACATACTTGGGAATGGCAAGGATGTGCTCCTTGCCGTTCCCAGTGCATCTTACAGAGGTTACCCCTGCACTATACAAGCCTGTAAAGTACGGCTCAAAGGGAAGTGCAGTTGTGCCCTCGTTTACCATAACTCTTATGGTATCGTTTTGGCTCATACCACTAAAGGCTTGGATATATACTGTCCACGTTTCGCCTGAATTTACTGTGAAGGTGTGGGGTGCATTATCCTTAGCAATATTTAAGTAAATTGCACCGTTTTTTCTAAGGACTACACGTGTCTGATTCCAGGATTGCTCTGCATAGATGGTGTAGGATTTACCTGCCGTGACATCTAATGTACAGAGCCTTCTATCTACATCGGCGGTTGCCACGCCTACCAAATGAATAATTTGAGTTTTCGGGTCTACCGTACCCTTTATGCCATTAATCTCAAATGCGTTATCTGTAAAATCGTAATATGGGAACTTGACCAAATTCCTACTAGTGTAGCACATACCCCCGATTTTATTAAGCCGAGCATAAGGTGCTGAATTTACAGGAACGCTTACGGTGTATCCGTTGCCTCTTACAATGGATTTTTCCCCAAGGTCTGCTTTTTTCTCAAGGTCCAGCCTTGTGGCAAGACCCTCAATCAAGTCCTCAATGGGAATAGATGTATAGCTTCCGTCCTGAAAATAGAGGATAAGGGATTTATCCTCGTTATTGTATTCACCGCTTACAATAGTCTGCTCAAGAGGGAAGTCTACGATTTTGAAAAAAGCTCAGCCCCGTATCTGTTTTTAAGAGCGATTTTAAGCTTGAAGGGGTTTTTACCGTTCTCCATGGGCTCCCAGTCAATAAGCATACCGTCACCGTAATTTGCGCCGATATATTCCTTAAGCCTTGTATCGTAATAGCTTAAGGCTCTGTCTGTTACTATAATAGGATTATTCATACGTCACCCCCTTAATTAAATAGCGCATCAATGGCGCTATGGCTCATTTCCGTAACCGTTATACTACCGTCGGTATACAGAAACTGAAATTTATTATTGAGCAGAGAAATAAGCATTCTTACAGGCTCCGATAATGCCCTTTTTATCTGAGATGGACGAAAGCCCCTTTCACTTGGGTTATCGGGAAGAGCACGTGCAGAGGAAAGCATAATTTTCTCAAGCTCTGTGTCTGTAATTAAGATTTTTTCATTCATTATCTAACCCCCTGTATATAGTTGTTTACTGTGTAAAGACCGTAAATTTCGTTTATGGCGCAGTCTTTGTTTTCCTTTGATGAGAATTTAAACATAATATAATTGAAATTCCTCTCAAATACCCGTCTTTCATAGGTCTTTGCAAAGGGGAACTCAAAAGAAAGCTTATCAAAGTCAAAGCTTGCAAAATCAAGTCCGTCAATGCCGTCAATTCTTGACAAGGTGCTTTTTCTTGTATCCCAACCGAAATTAACGCTGCCGGAATCCTCATTTGCTGAAGAAACCCCTATACGTATAAGGGTTTTTGTACGCATTGGCTCATCAAAATTGAGCATCGGGGTGTAAAATTCAGCCTCAACAGTATGGCACTCTATAAAAAACAGGTCATAGCATTCATGCCAGTGTACAGCCTTATCCTTATAGTAGGTTACGTACACGTCCCCCTCTTTTTTAAGAGTATACTCTCCCTTGTGGGTTTCCAAAAGGCAGATTTCGAGGATGCTATCGGGATTAATATCGCTTATATCCTTATGGGGTAAAAGAGTTAAGGCTCCAACCTCATCATACTGAGGAATTGAGATAAGTGCAGCGGTAAATTCATCGCCGTCAGATAGCTTAATTACCACATTGTCAAGCTCCTTTGCCTGAGAGTAGGGATTATCGGTCATAATCTTAAGTATTCCGTCCTCGTATGATGCTGTAAATTCGCCATTTTTGAGAAATGAGCGAACGCCCTTAAGCATTAATTTAGTTGAGGCTGTAAGGGGAATGCTTTCATTAATATAAAAGCCACCGTCCTTATAGACATAGTCGCCGTCCTTGGCGCTTTTAACTATCTTAATATCACGAAAATCCTCACCCTGTGTATAAATTCTGCCGTCCTCAGTGCCCATATAAAGCTTATCCTTATACTTGATGGCGCATCTTACCTTGGGACAGGTCCACACCCACCACTCATACTGATAGTGAGAGCCAAGGGCTCCACCCTCACGAAAGGTGTATCTTGTATCTGCCACATAAGCCCTGTTTCCTATAAACAGGTAGTATCTGCCGTCAAGCTCACAGCCTACTGCATTTAAAATATCCTCGTAGGAGTGTTTTTTAAGCCCACCTTCTATATTGATGCTTCGCTTTGCAAGGTATGATCTGTCACTTGAGGAGCTGACATCTGTAATGCCAAACACCCCATCGCCGTCAAAAACAAGGTAGTCTCCGTTTGATGTGGCGCACACGAAAGGGGAGACACACCCCTGATTATCCTGACTTTCATAGCCGTTTATATAGATCTGCTCATCAAGGGCGCTCGCCTTGGGATAATGATAAATTGCGTATCTGAAAAAGCTGTTTTTCTTAAAAACACCCACGTAGGTGTTACTAAGGTTGTAAAGTGATGTAACAGGTGAGCCGTCTCCTACGTAAAATCCACAGGCTTCGGGAAAATAGTTAATACCGTTATTGTTAAGTCCGTCGGAGAAGCAACAGAAATTCGGAAATTGACCGTTACCGGAGAGGACAAGACGTGTGCTTCCTCTGTTATCCTGTGATAACGCCCCCATAATACAGTCCTGCACCATTCTGCCTTTATCCTCCGTAGTCGAATATTCAATGAGAATATTGTATTCGTCATCTGTTGAGGGGGTAGCATTAAAATTAAAGGTAAAGCCACTTCCTGCAAAGAGAGTGGAGACCGTGGGATAGACCACAGTATCAGATGATGTGGTGCTATCAAGGAAATAAACTCTTTTTCCATTTGATATTACAGGCTCTGCATCTATGGGTAAATTCAAATCAAGCTTTTCCTCTGTAATGTGGAAAATCACAGTCACATCGTTGGAAACAAGGGAGTCTGTGTCTGGATTTGGGCTTTCTCCCTCACAAATTCGAAGCTCGTTATGAATAGGGGAAAGGGATGCGGTAATTGTAATTCCCTTGGTGTAATCTGCGTTTGTATCAAGCTTAAGATATGTATTTCTTTCGTTTTCAAAAAGCTTACCGCAAAAAAGCTCTTTTCGCTTGGGTGTAAGGTAGTTAGGGCTTTCCATATACTGTCCCTTGTCATAGCGACAGTCATAGCTTTTACGTATTGTAGGCACGTAGGGAATGATAGATGAGATTTTTTCTCCGTTATAGGTATAAATTCCACCGCAGCCTACAATAATCATTTCCTTATCTGTGCAAAAGGCTTGGCTTTTTGTGTCGGAAACAGACACGTCTTTCGGGATTTTATCTCCGTTTTCCTTATAAAAGTCTGTGCCTGCATGGATAATAAGCTCCTCCTTACCGTTAAGAGTGCAAATATGAAGGCCGTTTATTTTTAAGGGCGTATCATTGGTGGAAAGAAGCTCATATATCTGATGAAAGCCCCTGCGCTTATGGTTAATTCCACCGTAATTAACCATATTTTTCATATACGTAGCGCGATTTTTCTGTACATTTGCAGGGTGAGAGGTCAAATCCACACCACGTAGGCTGTCAATTTTAAAATTGTGTCTTGTGCTTTTTATTTTTATCACCCCATTTTATAGATTGAGCGAACCATTGAGGAATAGAGATTTTCCCCCTCCTCAATATCGCTGCAAAGCTCATTAAAGATTTTTCTTGCGGTCTCAGCCTCCGTAGGGTCATCAACCCTTAAAATATCGCTTTTGATATAATAGGGCATAATCTCACAAAGCCTGCGTGGCAGCTTAAGCTCATAGGTTTCGGGCGTTGCCTGACTTATTCTTTCTCCCTCGGAGTGATAGAAAACCGTGTAGCTTTCCCCTACATTAATGGGCGCAACCTGAATTTTTCCGTTGCCCAAATCAGCAAACTCCAATTTGTGAGGTAAATCGCCGTATGGATAGGTAATAACTCTGTCAGCCTTATAAAAATCATTTGCAAGGGAAGACATATCTATAATAAAGCTGCCGTTAGTTACTCTGTCCTTGGAAAAGAGCACGGTCACGCTTTTTAAGGGGAGCATACCCTTAAGCTCAAAAAGTGAAATGCATCTGTTGATTGCGCCAACTGTGGCATTCAGGTAGTCGGAATAGTTAGGGTCGTCCTTAAGGCTTGAAAGTGCTTCTGTAAGCAGGGTGTCATCGTCGGTGTCGACGTAAAGCTGTGGGCTTGGGAAGCAGAGATATAATGCTTCAAGTTTTATATTGCCTAGCTTCATTTTTTCTCCTTTCTGTATTTTAAATTTAAGGGCAACAATTGCTTGCTGCCCCCAAAATAAAATTACGCGTACTTTACGTTTACGTTAATGATTTCGTCAGGACGAACGATTTTGCCGTCAAAGAGGACAAAGCCCTTAACTGCGTCTGCAAAGGATTTTTCGGGACGGTATGCCTCTGTATGTGTAAGAGGGTTTACAAAGGCGATGGCACGCTTGGTTCTGATCATCATATTATCGGTGTCGCCTGTCCTTGCAACATTCTTTGACATACGGATAGTAACTGCGCCATATCTTGCTACCACACCGTTTTTAAGGAACTCGCTGTTGTCCGTATCCTTTTCAATGTAGGCTCTCTTAAAGAGCTTATAGAACTTAGGTGAGATAGTAATGCTTACACCGGAGGAAATGTTTACGTCCTTATCCTGAAGCGCCTCGATAGCATCATCAAGAATATCAAGGACATTATCCTTTGTTACCACCTTATCCTCGGTATAAAGCTTTGTTGCCTCTGTTGCCATATTAGCAACAAACTTATCCATTTCATTGGAAATGCCCTCTGCTGTCTCCTCGGAGAGCGCATCCATAAGGCCGCCAACTGCCTGAGCCTTATCAAT
>JAFTHF010000258.1 GCA_017457545.1 Clostridia bacterium | reverse complement strand
CTCTTACAAACAAGATTGAGGGAATTGACGACCTTGAAAAAGCACTTGAGGCTCGCTTAAAATCATTCCTTGAGGTTGGCGCTAAGGCAAGCGATATCGCTGTTGAAAACGTGTATGTAATTCCCGATAAGGCTGAGGCTGACAAGGTGCTTAAAAAGGTTATCGGTGGAGAGAAGCCCACAGTAGAGGACACAGAGTGCTTTAAGGGCTATCTTACATATTTCCTTATGGCTATGTACGGTAAGTACGGTGTAGGTACAGAGCTTCATATGGGCGCAATGAGAAACAACAATGCAAAGATGCTCAGTAAGCTTGGCCTTGACACAGGCTTTGACAGTATTTCTGATAAGAACAGCATAAGTGAGCTTTCTCGCCTTATGGACAGACTTAATTCTGAAGACTGCTTGCCTAAGCTTATTCTTTTCAACCTTAATCCTAAGATGAACACAGAGATTATGACTCTTATGGGCTGCTTCCAGAGTAGCGAGGCAAGAGGAAAAATCCAGTACGGACCTGCATGGTGGTTCCTTGATAATAAGGTTGGTATGGAAAGACATCTTGAGGACCTTACCGCAACAGGTCATATCGGCGCATTTGTAGGTATGCTTACAGATAGCCGTTCCTTCCTCTCCTATCCAAGACATCACTACTTCCGTAGAATCCTTTGTAACTATCTTGGCACACTTATTGAAAACGGAGAAATGACCTCCGACCTTGAATTTGTTGGCGAAGTAGTTAAGGATGTATGCTACAATAACTCCATTAATTTCTTTGGTTTATAAAATTTTAAACGGCATAATTGGGAAAATTATGCCGTTTTTCATTATATCGTCCGATATAAGTAAGCACAAAAAATCGGGATTTTAATATTGCCTTTTGATAAAATAATGGCAGACAGGAGGGATAATATGGATTGGATTAAAGGACTTCAAAGATCAATAGACTACATTGAAGAGCATCTTGACGAGGAAATAGACTATGAAAAGGTTGCTAAGGAAAGCTTTTCATCAAGCTATCATTTTCAAAGAATTTTCGCACTTCTTTGCGGTTATACCTTGGGAGAGTATATCAGGCTTCGCCGTTTAACTCTTGCAGGTGCAGAGCTTTCAAACGGTAAGGCAAAGGTCCTAGATGTAGCTCTGAAATATGGATATGAAAGTCCTGACAGCTTTGCAAAGGCATTCCAAAGGTTTCACGGCATAACTCCGTCTCAAGCGCGCATAGACGGTAAAATGTTAAAATCATTTTCCCCACTGTCAATAAAAATTTCACTTGAAGGCGGTACAATTATGAATTATCGAATTGAAACAAAACCAAAAATGACTCTTGTTGGCTATAAGCGTCGATTTGAGGGCACACCCTATGATTCTTTAAGATATGAGCAGGAGGAAAAGCTTTTTATTTCCACAAGAGCGCATCAATGGCTTCTTAAGGGTATGGCAAAGGATAAGCTGTCGGACTACTGCGTTTTAACTAATATGGATGATGACGGTTATGATTTTTATATATCTGTAACAACCGATAAATTTGAACGTGATAATCTTTATAATAAGGATGTAACAGGAATAGATTTTATGGATAAATTTAATTTTGAAGTAATAGATATTCCCGAAAGAACATATGTGGTTTTTGAAACAGATAAGCAGAGAATGCCCGTTCCCGAATATTTCAGCTTGCGTAAGCAGATTGCTACTGAATGGGTGGTAAACGGAGAATACGAAATAGCAAATGCGCCTGAGCTTGCAGTTTACCATTGGGGTATAGTTGGTGGATACGAAAACAGAACGATTGAAATTTGGATTCCCGTTGAGAAGAATTAACTAAATAAAAAAGCACTTGCGATGGCAAGTGCTTTTTGTTTGATTTTTTAT
>JAFTHF010000257.1 GCA_017457545.1 Clostridia bacterium | reverse complement strand
TGTGTAATACCTCTTGTTCGTGTCACTGTATTTGAACGGATTATCGGATATCTGCGACACATCGTCACCTCCTTTATATGATCGCATAGTGATAAGATCAGTTTTTATTAAATTTATAATAAAATAACTTGACAAACAAAAATCATTCTGCTATAATACAATAGCAAATGCTACTGTGGCTCAGTTGGTAGAGCACATCCTTGGTAAGGATGAGGTCACCGGTTCGATTCCGGTCAGTAGCTCCAAAAACAAAAGCACTTCGTGAGAAGTGCTTTTGTTTTTGGAACGATGTGTTCCGCTTGCGCGGAACGAGATGTGCACTTCGTGCATGATGTTTCCTTCGGAAGTGATGTGCGCTTCGCGCGTGAGGATGCGGAACACATCACATCACTTTGCACCACAGGTGCAATACATCACTGAGCGTCAGCACTGCATCACTATGGCGAAGCAATAACATCACTCTTTACAATCAGTACAGATTATGCTATAATATAATCGAAAGCGAGGTGCTCTTATGGCTGAATCCAAGCTCCGTGAATTATCAATGGAATTTTCCGTTGATATTATTAACCTTGTCAAATTCTTAAAATCTAATCACGAATCCGTAATTGCAAATCAGATTGGCAGAAGTGGTACGTCGATCGGTGCAAACATACACGAAGCGCAGTACGCCCAAGGCAAAAAGGATTTTATTTCTAAACTTGAAATTGCGCTCAAGGAAGCGAGTGAAACAGGATATTGGCTTGAACTTTTACATAGAACGAATTATATTGATGCACAGCAATATAAGATTTTGGCCGACAAATGCGCCACACTTCGCGTAATGCTCGTTTCTTCTTGCAGAACGGCAAAATCGAACATTGATAGCAAATAATTTTTAAAACTTATCTGGACTTATGACTTCCTTTCGGTATAATGGTGTTTACCATAAATCGAAAGGAAGTTTTTATATGGAATACGGCTTTGACACGCCTCATCACTCTTTACAATCAGTACAGATTATGCTATAATGTGGTAAGCAACAAATAATAGATTGACACCCTATTATTGAATATACTTACGAGCAACTGTTAGTGTAGGGGCTCTGCCCAAAACAAGTCCACCGGCTCACAGGTGGATTTTTGCTTATTGGAGGTAAAAATGTCACAAATCAGCGAAAATCCCTTTAAATATAGCGATACAAATAAAAGATACCACACCTATGATTACTATCTGCGCCACACCTTTGGCAAAAAGTGTGCAAAGATAACCCTTGATGCAGGGCTTACCTGTCCCAATATTGACGGCAGCCGTGGAGTCGGTGGCTGTATATATTGCAGAGGGGGCAGCAGAAGTCAGGGCTGCGACGGCCTTTTACCCCTTAAGGCTCAGTATGAAGGTCAGATAAAGCAGGTTAAGGGCAAGTGGGACGTTGACAGCTTTATCCCCTATCTTCAGGCATATACAAATTCCTACACCTCATATGATAATTTTGAAAAGCTCCTTTCGGAGATTTCATCCCTTGAGGGCGCTGTAATGATAGATATTGCCACCCGTGCCGACTGCCTTGAGAATGAAAAAATCGCACTTCTTAATAAAATCTCGCAAAGCATTCCCGTAACCGTAGAGCTGGGACTTCAAAGCTCAAGTGATGAAACGGCAGAGCTTATAAATCGTTGCCACACCTATCTTGAATTTACCGATTGCTTTGCAAGGCTGAGGAAATATGCCCCTGAGGTAAAAATTGCCGTCCATATAATTGACGGCTTGCCAAGGGAAAATAGAGAGATGATGCTTAAGACGGCGAAGGATGTTGCCGCCCTTAAGCCCGATATTGTAAAGATACATCTCCTCCACGTAAGAGAGGGCACCGTCCTTGCATCAATGTATAAATCGGGAGAGTACACACCCTTGACAAAGGAGGAATACGTGGACATCGTTTGTGACCAGCTGGAGCTGTTTCCTGCCGAAACGGTAATAGAGAGGGTAACGGGTGACGGAGCAAGGGATAGCCTTCTTGCGCCCCTCTGGAGCCTAAAAAAGGTATCGGTAATCAACGATATCGACAAGGAAATGTACAAAAGAAGCACATATCAGGGCAAAAAATGCGCCTTTTAATATAATATAAGCGATTTGATTTGACAAAATGCGACGTTTGTATTAAAATATAAGTAACAAAACTGAAATGGAGAAAATTATGAAACTCAACTACAAACGTACTATACTTGTAGGCTTTGCTTTCTTCCTCATCAGCGCATTCTGGCAGGCTTACGACACAGTCGTACCGCTTATTATGACAAATAAGTTCGGTATGAAGCAGTTGTCCTCAGGCATTATTATGTCACTTGACAATATTTTTGCAGTATTTATGCTTCCTATCTTCGGTGCAATCTCCGATAAGGTAAGGTGCAAATACGGCAGACGTACCCCCTTTATTTTCTTTGGTACTGTTTTTGCCGCTATTCTTTTTGTTGTTCTTGGCTTTATAAATACTATCGGTGTATTTGTAATAGTTCTTCTTTTCACCCTTATGGCAATGGCAACCTTCCGTTCCCCCGCAGTTGCCCTTATGCCTGACGTAACAGTAAAGCCCTTACGTTCAAAGGGTAATGCTATTATCAATCTTATGGGTACAGCAGGTGGTATTATTGTTCTCGGTCTTGGTATGGTTCTTAAGACAGACACCCCCGGTAAGACGGATTTCGGCGTTTATATCGTTACAGTATCAGGACTTATGATTGTAGCCCTTGTTGTATTCCTTCTTACAGTAAAGGAGCCTAAGTGGGCTAAGGAAATGGAGCTTGATACAGTTAAATACTGTATTGAGGAGGAAGAGGAAAGTCCTGACGGTATCAAGAGAAATCTTAACCGTGCAGAGCTTAAGTCACTTATCCTTATTCTTGCGTCAGTAGTTCTTTGGTATGTAGGCTACAACGCAGTAACAAGTAAGTATTCCGTATACGCAACAACAGTTTTGCAGGTTCCCTATACACTTACACTTATGATTGCACAGGCAGCAGCGGTAGTTGCATATATTCCTGTTGGTATGATTGCATCTAAGTTTGGCAGAAGAAAGACTATCCTTGCAGGTATTATTATGCTTACAGTAGCCTTTGGCTCAGCTGCATTTATCAAGGCTGGCACACCTGCAATTGTAATGTATCTTCTTTTCTGTCTTGCCGGTATCGGTTGGGCAACAATCAATGTAAACTCATTCCCTATGGTTGTTGAGCTTGCTAAGGTTGGCGACGTAGGTAAGTATACAGGCTTCTACTACACAGCATCTATGTCAGCCCAGATTGTAACACCTATTCTTTCAGGCGCACTTCTTGATGCTTGCGGCTGGTGGATATTCTTCCCATATGCAGCTGTATTTGCAGGACTTGCATTTGTAACTATGTTCTTTGTTAAGCACGGTGACGCTAAGCCCGAAAAGGTAGGCGCACTTGAGGCTCTGGGAGGAGCAGACGATTAATGAAACCCATTTACATAGTATTAATAGTAATCGGCTCACTTTTACTTCTTGGACTTGTTTTATATCTTTTCGCTACTAAACCGAGAAGAAAAAGAAAGGAAGCAAAAAAATTCCTTGGTGTTAAGTATGCCCACCGTGGCTTACACAGAGAGGGCGCTGAGGAAAACTCTATGACCGCCTTTAAAAACGCAGTTGAAAATGGCTATGGCATAGAGCTTGATGTTCGCTTTTCCAATGACGGAGAGCTTGTGGTGTTCCACGATGCAACTCTTAAAAGGGTTTGTGGAGTTGACAAAAGAGTAGTTGATTTAACGGTTTCAGAGCTTAAGGAAATCAAGCTTGGCTCAACGGAGGATACAGTTCCCACCTTTAAGGAGGTTTTGGAGCTGGTAGACGGCAGAGTTCCATTGCTTGTGGAAATAAAGCAGGATATGGGAGAGGGTGACGTAGCAACAGCTGCCTGCCGTATGCTTAAGGAATATAAGGGTGACTATATGATAGAGTCCTTTAACCCCTTGGCAATCAAAACCGTTAAAAAAGAGCTTCCCCATGTAGTAAGAGGAATCCTTTCCGATAACTATATGAGAAAAGAATCAATGCGTAAGCCCCTTTACAGATTACTTAAAAACCTTATGCTTAATTTCCTTTGTCGCCCCGATTTTGTGGCGTTTAACCATTGGGAATTAGAGCACGCATTTACAGTAAGACTTGTAAAGAAGCTTTATAACCCACCTCTTTTCGCTTGGACTGTCCGCAGTGCAGAGGAGGAAAAGAGCTGCTATGATAAGGGATTTGATGGCGTAATTTTTGAAAACTATCTTGCCTAGGGATGCTGCAACAGGCACAGAACGAAGCAGACGTGATTTTCAAATACCAAAACCATAACATATCATAAAAACAAGAAGCGACCAAGAGGTCGCTTCTTTTGTTTTGTGAATAGGAATATACTTAAAAGTGCTGCAAAGCAGTAAGTTTACATGGCTTAGTTGTGCAAAAACACGAAAAGTTTTAGAAAAACGGGAAAAAATCAACACTCTTTTGTTTAAAATGCCAAATTTTTGGTGAAAAATTATTGACAAACACCTAATTATATGGTAATATTATACTGACGAATTTTTTGGAGGTTGCTAACATGGAAATAGCTATTATTGCAGACGATACCAAAAAAGAGCTGATTACACAGCTTTGTATAGCCTATTGCGGTATACTTAGTAAACATTCTATTTGTGCTACCAGCACAACCGGCGCTTATATTTCTGAAGCAACCGGATTAAAGATCGAAAAGCTTTTGTCGGGCACCCACGGTGGTGAGCAGCAGATTGCATCAAAAATTGCCTTTGATGAAATAGACGTTCTTTTCTACTTCCGTTCTACTATTCCTCATAAGGGAGAGATGCTTGATGCAAGAATGGATATAGAGCAGAATCTTCTTCGCCTTTGTGATGTGCATAATGTTCCCGTTGCGACAAATATTGCTACTGCAGAAATTATTGTTACAGCTCTTGACAGAGGAGAGCTTGATTACAGAAACTTTATCAATCCTCGCTCCGAATACAATATCAAGAGAAGAAATCTTAAATTCTAAAGAAAAAGACAGAGCCAAGCTCTGTCTTTTTGTTTAAGTAAAATATAAAGAAGAAAAAAGCGACGCACAGCGTCGCTTTTAAATTATTCGATATCCAATGTGTTAAGCAATTCCTTAAGGTTTTTAAGCTCTTCTGTAGTAAGAGTAATACCCTTACCGAGCTTTTCGTGGCCTTCCTGCCATGCGCGAATATCGTAAATAGGCTCACGGTCATTCCAGCTAACGAGGTTAACTTCCTTGATCCAACCGCTGTTGCTTTCGGAAATAGTACCGAAATTTTTTACGATCTCAAATTTGAACTCGGGCATTTCTAATCCTCCTGTCAAAAATAATACAGATGAAGCCTTCCATCCTTTACAAATCACATTGTAGCATACTTTTATTTAAATTGCAATATATATTTTATATTTTTATTATATTATTTATATAATATATATGAAGAAAAAGAGCAGATACGGCTGTATCTGCTCAGTTTTTTTAGAATCCTAATTCTTCATTAATGATAATAACCTTGATTCTGTCCTTTATGGTGGTAAATCTTGTAAATACCATATGACAGCAAATGGTGTTACCGGGTATCATACAGTTTTCACAAAGTCCACTTTCAGCGCAGGGAGTAGCACGGTTAAGTCTTTTTGCATTTTTAACACAGGCAACAGACTTAATTCTTGCAACTGCCTCCTTTTTATCCTTAACAAGCTTGTTTATACCGATTGCAAGGATAACCGTGTCGGGGCCGTAGATAAGTGCGCCTAAGCGATTACCGTTACCGTCAATGTTAACAATCTCACCGTTTTCACAAATTGCGTTGGAGCTCATCATAAAAACATCGGAAAGGAGGGCACGGCGCTTAGCCTCATATTGCTCCTTAGGAGTTTTCTCTTTATAGGCATCAAGGACATTATAGCCACTCAGCTTATCAAAAATTCCGATTTCCTTAAGGGTCTGGGAGCCGCCGAAGGATATTTGCATATCATTCATAAGCTTACCCTTTTTGGCTCTCTCCTCCTCAATAATAGAGAGGATTATTTCACATGCCTCATCCTTGTTCTCTGCGTAATAGGGATTAAACTGCCTTTTTGCAAGAGAATCAAGCAGAGCTTTTATTCTTTCGTCCATAATCAGCAAAGCTTGTCAGCTGTCTTACCAAAGATAGCTGTTGTTTTCTTTGACATAAGTGCGAATGCATTAACAACAAATATTACAAAGCTTACTGCAACTAAGATATAGTCAAATATTGTTAAAACGCCTGTAAAGTTGCTGTATGCTGTTGTGGTAGAGCCCATAAATGCAAAGATGGGAGTTGCAATAGCGCGAACAGCTGTCAAAAGCGATTTAACTACTACGCATGTGCCGAGTACAAGAGAGTTAGCTACAACTGTGTGTGTAACAAGTCTTTCGGGCTTGATTACAAGAACAAGTGCAATAGCAATAGCTGCAAGCACGCAGGAGCCGTATGTGCTGATAGAGAAGACAGCAAGTGCGATTACAGCAAGGGCAGCTATAAGAATATTCTTCTTGCCTGCCTTAACCTCCTCACTTTCCTCTTCTTCCTTCTTAACCTCGTAGTCATTGGAGCCTGAAAGGAAGGATGCCATTGCCGCATCTGTTTCGTCCTGCTCAGCCTCAACCTCTTCAGTAGCCTCAACGTCTTCAACTACCTCTTTAGCTGCTTCCTCAGTAGCAACAACCTCTTCGGTAGCCTCTACCACGTTAAGCTCTTCGTTTGTGTATTCACGATCCATAGTTTTTCTCCTTTCTGGATTAATTAAAATCTACAACATCAAGAGGCTCTCTTGTCTTGTATGCGCCTCTTGTAAAGTCAGGCACGCTCTTTGGCATACCGCCCTCTTTTATGGACTCCTCGGAAAGCGCGGTAACGCTCATCCATACTGCCGCATCGTAAACGTCAATAGGCATTTCACGTCCTGCCTTAAGACGGTCAACGAAATCACGGAATTCAAGATAGTCCATTCCACCGTGACCTGCATCAAGCTGCTCCTGTGTGATTTCAGCCCACATGGAGGGAAGCAGCTCCTTATATTTTTCAGCAGAGTTCTTATATTCGTCAAAGTATTCAACAGGTGACCAGAACTCCTTCTGTCCGTCGAAATAAACAGAGTTAGAGGACTGCTCAAACATACCCTTGGAGCCTCTTACCGTAAACTCACGTGCGTAGGAACGGGGAAGAGAGGTATCAAGCCTTATAAGAATCTGCTCACCGTTTTCACAGGTGAGAATTGTGTTTACAATATCGCCCTGAGCAAACTTAACGCCGATAAGCTCCGGATTAATATTATCCTTGTTGTTTTCAACGTACTGCTCCATGCCGCAGCTGCCCGACGCAACGGAAACAAGAGATGTTATTCTGTTGCCTCTGTTGATGTTAAGAATCTTGGCAATAGGACCAAGCTCATGGGTGGGGTAGTTCTCGCAGTTTCTTGTAAGGTAGTTGCGAAGCCTGTAATGACGGTTTTCCTTGCCTCTTGTAACCTCACTGCGAAGGTCGTGGGAATAAGAGCCTGAGCAATAGATGATTCTGCCGAAAAGACCCTTTCTTGCCATTGCGGTAGCAAGAAGCTCATCTCTGTTGTAGCAGCAGTTTTCCATAAACATGAAGGGAACTCTTGTCCTTTCCCATGTATCTACCAAATCAAAGCAGTCCTGTACGCTGTATGCACCGCCAACCTCAAGGGCAACAGCCTTACCTGCGTTCATTGCATCAATTGCAATAGGCACATGCATCTCCCAGTCTGTGGAGATAAGCACAGCATCTACATTATCAAGAGCTAGAAGCTCCTTGTAATTTGTTGTTTTAAAGGGAGTGAAGCCTCTCTTTTCCTTAGCCTTATCAAAAGCACTATCAGCTCTGTCCTCATACTTGTCGCAAACGGCAACAACCTCAACATCCTCAAGGGAGAGGAGAATTTCAAGCAGTCCCCAGCCTCGACAGCCGTGACCGATAATACCAAATTTTACCTTATCCATAGTATTCTCCGTTAATATAATATAGCAGTTACCTTAAGTATAACATAAAGATTTTCTAAAATCAATATGACTATTGACATTTTAATGAAGGAATGTTAAAATTCAAATAACAATTAAAATAAGGAGAAAAATATGAAAAATAAATCGCTTATAAAGGCGCTCAGAATAGGGGCTGTTGTTATTGCCTGCTTACTCTTTGTGCTTTATTTTATCTATTTTGGAGAAAAGGTGCTTTTCGCAAGATTTTTCCTGAATGCAGGCAGAGAAATGAGGACTCCCGGCATCTCTGAGGGCTACGTTCCGCAGGGCTTTGATTACCTTGAGGATAAGGAAATTTTTCTTGCAACAGGCTATATGAAGGATAAATCACCCTCCAGAATCTATATTTTGGACAAAAACGGCAAAATTACAGATATGTCAGAGATGAAGAAATCAAACGGCAAGGATTATACAGGTCACACAGGTGGAATCGCAAGATTTGGTAACTTTGTTTACATCTCCGGTGGAGACGGCTGCGACGTATTTTTACTTAGCGACCTTCTTGACGGTGACGGGACCGTGACTATGGTGGGCGAAATAAAGACGGGTAATGACCCTGCCTACTGTAAGGTCTTTGACGGTAAGCTTTACGCAGGCTCCTTCTACTACACAGAGGGAGGCTACGATAAGAATAATCAGTTTATGATGACTACTCCGGCAGGGGACACAAATACGGGAATTATTACAGTCTGGTCCCTTGATCCCGTAACAGGACTTGCAAAAAGCGATGCTCCCGATATAATGTATTCCACCACCTCAAAGGTACA
>JAFTHF010000256.1 GCA_017457545.1 Clostridia bacterium | reverse complement strand
TAGGTCTTGTATTCAAGCTTAAGGCTTGACTCCTCAACCTGCTCAAGTGAAAAATCAAAAAGCTCTCTGTTATCCGTCTTAAAATGGATTTTGCCACCGGGCACAAGAATCCTTGCATACATCTTAAGGAATTCTATATGGGTAAGTCTACGCTTGGCATAGCCCTTTTTACCCCATGGGTCACAGAAGTTTATGTAGATAGAATTTACTGAGCTGTCGGGCATATCCCTAAGCAAAATTGATGCATCGCCTATGGCAAAGCGTACATTTCCCGTATCGCAATCGGAAAAATCTACCGCTTCTCCACCCAAGGGATAAATTGTGCCGTCAGCCTTTTGCCAGCCTCCCTGACTTGCAAGAGCGCCAAGACCTCTTGAGGCTGCATACTTTTCTGTAGCTACTGTGCATACGTCGGCAATTTTTTCAATGGCAAGATAGTTATATTCAGGCTCCTGAACGCTTTTTCCCCTTATAAAATCGCCCTTTCCACAGCCGATTTCTATTCTTAACGGGTTATTGTTACCGTAAACGGTAAGAAGATTTTTTGAAAGCTCTGTTGGATTTTCAATCACGAGAGAGGAAAGAAGTGCAATTCTCTCACTTCCGTGACGCTTTTTTTTCATTCTCATATTGATATTTACTCCGTTTTTTGTTAAAATAATAATATATTGATTATTTTACCACAAAATTTCAAAAAAATCTACAATTATTTTCTACGAGGTGAAAATTATGACTTATACCTATACTACAAAGGGCACATGCTCTTCACAGATAACCTTTGATTTACAGGACGGCATCGTTTCAAACGTAAGCTTTGTACGTGGCTGCAACGGTAACCTTAAGGCAATTTCCAAGCTTGTTGAGGGTATGGAGGCTACAAAGCTTATCTCCATTTTGAAGGGCAACACCTGCGGTCCTCGTGACACCTCCTGTGCCGACCAGCTTGCAAGAGCTGTTGAACAGGCATTAAACGAGCAGAACGGTAAATAAAATGAAAAATTTTCTTATAATTGACGGTAACAGTATCATAAACAGAGCCTATTACGGTATCCGTCCCCTTTCAAACAAGGACGGGCTTCCCACTAACGCTATTTACGGTACTGTTTCTATTCTTAAAAAGCATCTTGAGCATTTAAAGCCCGACTATGCCGTAGTTGCCTTTGACGTACGTGCAAAGACCTTCCGTCACAAGGCATGTGACTTCTATAAGGCAACAAGAAAGGGTATGCCCGATGACCTTGCTGCTCAGCTTCCCTATGCCAAGAAATGTCTTGAATATATGGGCTTTAACATAATTGAGCTTGAGGGATATGAGGCTGACGACCTTATCGGTACCGCATCTAAGCTTGGTGACTGTGGCGAGGATATCCATTCCTATGTGCTGACAGGTGACCGTGACTCACTTCAGCTTATTACAGATAATTGCTCTCTTATCCTTGTAAAGACCAAGGAGGACATCGTATATGACCCTGCCAAATTCAGCGAGGAATACGGTGTTACACCTACTCAGTACATTGATGTTAAGGCTATTATGGGCGATTCCTCCGATAACATCCCCGGTATTACCGGTATAGGTGAAAAGGGCGCCTTTAAGCTTATTTCTGATTTCGGCTCACTTGACAATATCTATGAGTCCTTTGAAGCTTCTTCACTTACCGCCTCTATGAAGGATAAGATAAGAAACGGTAAGGAGATGGCATATACATCAAAATTCCTTGCTACTATTGTTTGCGATGCGCCCATAAATAAAAAAATCTGCGATTTCAAATATCACGGTATCGACAATGACAATCTTTACAGATTCTTTACCGAAATGGAATTTGAATCCTTTATTAAAAAATTTGAGCTTACTCCTCCTGAGGATATAGAAGCTGAGGATATTCCCGTAAGCGAATATAAAGCTCCTGTTTCTATCGGACTTCTTGACGGAATAAGAAACGAAACCTTAGCAGTTTACAATTATGACCACAAGCTTTATATTTCCTCCGATAAGTACAATTTTGTGTACGAATACGGCGATTACGATGAGTTTCTTATAAAGAACAACATAATCTGTTATGACCTTAAGAGCATGCTTAAGGAAAAGGATGTAAGCTGTGTATTTGATGTAATGCTTGGCGCTTACGTTGTATCTCCCGCAGACAGCTCCTATGCTATGGAAAATCTTTGCGAAAAGTATCTCGGTGAGGAATTCAATCCCGAATACTGCGCACAGCAGCTGTTCAATATTTACAAGGAGCTTGATAAAAAGCTTACAGAGACTAACACAAAAAAGATTCTTACGGATATTGAAATCCCCCTTGCAAGAGTTCTTTGCTCTATGGAAAATGAGGGCTTTAAGGTTGATGTAAACGGTCTTAAGTCCTATTCCCGTCAGCTTAACTCCCTTGCACAAGCCTACAAGGAAAGAATTTATATGCTTGCCGGTGAGGAATTCAATATTAATTCACCTGCTCAGCTTGGTGAGGTGCTTTTTGAAAAAATGGGCTTAAAGCACGGTAAGAAAACCAAAACAGGATATTCAACAAGCGCTGAGGTTCTTGAGGAGCTTCGCTCCGAAAATGAGATTATTGCAGAAATTCTTGACTACCGTCAGGTAATGAAGCTTAACAGCACCTACTGTGAGGGGCTTATAAAGGTGGCTGACGAAAGCGGTAAGATACACACCACCTTTAATCAGACCGTTGCAGTTACGGGCCGTCTTTCCTCAACTGAGCCAAATCTTCAGAATATTCCTATAAGAACTGAGCTTGGCAGAAATTTCAGAAAGTATTTCATTACCAAAAATGAGGATTACCTTCTTATTGACGCTGACTATTCACAGATTGAATTAAAGGTGCTTGCCCACCTGTCACGTGATGTGAATATGGTAAATGCCTTTAATACCGGCACAGATATTCATACCGTTACAGCATCACAGATTTTCGGTGTGAGAATGAGTGATGTTACTCCTGAAATGCGTAGCCGTGCAAAGACAGTTAACTTCGGTATTGTTTACGGTATGGGTGATTTTTCCCTTGCAAAGGACCTTCATATTACCAAAAAAGAGGCAAAGAATTATATTTCATCATACTTTGCGACCTATCCCGATGTTTATGCGTACATTCAAAAGCTTATTGAAAGCGCAACGGAAACAGGATACGCAAAGACTATGTTTGACAGAATACGCTATATTCCCGAGCTTTCTGCATCTAACCGAAATGTTAAGGCATTTGGCGAGAGGGCGGCAATTAACAGTCCCATTCAGGGTAGCGCCGCTGACATTATCAAGATTGCTATGATTAATGTAAGCCGTGCCCTTAAGGAAGCAAAGATAGATGCAAGGCTTATTTTACAGGTACACGACGAATTGATTATTGAGGCTAATAAGAATTGCGTA
>JAFTHF010000255.1 GCA_017457545.1 Clostridia bacterium | reverse complement strand
GTCATCGCATTAACTGTAGGATTCGCTTTAACGAGAAAACAAGTCAGCTTGTATTGAACGGTGAAAATATTAAAATCGGCGCAGGAGAAAAAATAAAGCTAGAGCAGACATATATTGCTAAAGGCAAAAGAAACGATGTGCTAAACAGCTTTGCCGATGCCATAGCTGAAAACCATCCTAAGCTTGATTTCCCGGAGATACCTACAGGCTGGTGCTCCTGGCTTGTTTACGGCCCCGATATAACCGCAAAGAACATCTATGACAACCTTGATGCAATTAAGGAGAATGATCTTGACCTTAAATATATCCAGATAGATGACGGCTATCAGGCTCACTGGGGAGACTGGTTTGACTTTATCGATAAATTTGAGGGTGGAGTTAAAAAGGTATGCCTTGATATTAAGAAAAAAGGCTTCGAACCGGCAATATGGGTTGCACCCTTTGTTGCTGAAAAGGATTCTGAGCTTTTTAAAAATCATCCCGATTGGTTTGTCAAAAACGAGGAGGGAAGCCCCCTTTGCTCATCAGATGTAACCTTTGGTGGATGGAGATGCGCACCTTGGTATATCCTTGATATGACTCATCCCGATGCTGTAAATTACATAAAAACTGTATTCAGCACCATGCGTAATGAATGGCAGATAAAGTATTTCAAGCTTGATGCAATAGTATGGGAATCTATGCCATTCGGCATTAGATATGATAATAGCAAAACCTCTGTTGAGGCATTTAAATTGGGTATGCAGGCAATACACGAGACGACAGGTGGAGACAGCTTTATTTTAGGTGGCAACTCACCGATGTGGCCGTCAATCGGTATGGTTCACGGTATGCGTGTAACCAACGATAACGCCCGTGGCTGGTGGATATTTACTCAGCTTGCAAGGGAATGCTTCCATAGAAACTGGCAGCATAATAAATTCTGGATAAATGACCCCGATACAGTTCTTTTACAGAACAAGGTTATTGATATTGTAGGACCTGATGGCAAGATATCCACCGTAAAGGAGGATTCCGTTACAAATGATGAGTTCGCATTCAATGCAGCATACACCATGGCATCGGGTGGAATGGTGCTTTCGGGCGATGACGTGTCCGGATTAAGATCTGAAAACATTGAAATTCTAAGAAGACTTTTGCCTCCCGTAAACGTGGCTGCAGAGTTTGACGACGATACATTCACCGTGGGCAGAGCAAGGCTTGACGAAGAGAAAACCGTATTTTACATATTTAACTTTGACAATGAGGAAAAGAAAATCCATATTCCGCTTGATGGCACCTGTGAGGTGTATGATTTAATCGAAAATACCAGCCTTGGCGTATTTGAAAATCAAATCAGCTTTAATCAGTTCAAGCCTCATTTTGCAAAGGTGCTTGTATGCAAAAACAAAAGATGAATATCTCATCACAACATTCATACAAAAACAAAAAGACAGGACG
Organism: Clostridia bacterium; assembly: GCA_017457545.1. The sequence continues at coordinate 5,385 of JAFTHF010000255.1, read as the reverse complement.
ATTTGTCCTGCCTTTTGTTTTTGGTGAGCGAGTGCCAACCTTAATTGAAAAATATATTTTATTTTTAATGGCTTGTATCTATTATATATGGTCAGAGTAACGTTCCGCCGTGATTACCCCATCATTCACATGCAATTTGCACACTCTCGCCGTACGTGCTTCTGTAAATTCATTACGGCTTTGACAGTCTAAGTCACGGGCGTGATAGATTGCATAATACTGTCCCTTGTATTTAATTACACTGTGATGTCCCGAACCCTCTTCAAAATCGTTTTTGTACATAACAGGATCAAATTTACCGTTGTTCGTGTGTTTGATAAACTGCACCTTTGTCAAATCGCTCTCATGTGAGTGTGCGGCAACATATCCAATATGGTACGAGTCATTGTCATAGCAACCGCCACTATACATAACATATTGCCACTCTCCTTCGCGAAACCAGAAAGCCCCCTCTATGGTGTGCCAATCCTTGTCACCATTGCGACCTCGTTTGAAGATTTCCTCATCCATAGTCGGTACAATGACCTCACGAGGCTGATTTGCCGGCGTCATAGGATCAATCAGCTTATCTACGAAAACTCGTGTACCTATGCGGTCACAATCCTTGTTATCTTCAGAATACCATAGAAACAGTCCCTTTTCGGTTTCTACCACATGGGAATCTATTGAAAATCGCTTGTAAAAGCAAGTTGGATTCATAAACGGACCAAGGGGCGAATCTGCAACCATTGCGTGCATAAATTGACATTCATCATCTGATGAACAGGAAAAATAAAGGTAATAACGACCTTTGTATTTTGTAATAGACGGTGCCCAATAGCTATACCGACCGTCAATCGAGGCAATAATCCCTTCGTAATGCCAAATACCAAATAAATCATCAGTTGAATATGCTTCCACTCCTTTTTTGCCTGTTACATACAAATAAAGTTTGCCACAGTCTTCAAAAATAAACGGATCGGGCTGGTACCTATCAGCTACATCAAATTTTAATTTCATAATATTTCACCACTACTTAACTGTGTTTTCTCACTTAGAACAATTATATCATGAATCCGGAATTTAATCAACAAGAATATGCATTACAAGCTCAATAATTGATACAGCAAAATCCATAGACTGTATTGATAATTTATCATCTTTCATAATTTACTCCTTTTAATAAAGCATTCACTACGCTCACATGAAGTAATTGCTACGCAACAATGAAGCACTCACTCCGTTCGTATGAAGCGAAGCACACATAATAATTAGCGAAGCGACTTCATTAGGCGAAGCCATCTTCATTAACAAAGTGAAAATACAGAATATTCATATATGCAGGACAGCACTAAGGGAACAACCAACGTCAAGTATTACTATGCATCATATAACGACATTGTAGGTAAGCCTTCAGTATAATAAGAATAATAAGAGCTTAAAAGTGTAAAGGCAATAATGCACGCGCTTAGTATACTTAGAGAATAACAGAAAAGCAGTATAGAGCAAATCTATACGGCTTTTTCTTTGATAGTTAAACTATCCTTAAAAAATCAGTGAAGCATATCGCTGTTTGAAATAAATATTTTTGATGTTTTAATATGTTCTTGTATTTCTAATGGGTGTTTACTTTTGTATGTTTTTATGATACAATAAATTTAACGAATTTTTATACATTGAGGTGGTATATATGATAATTGAAAATCGTATTAAAAAATTTGAAAATTTAGGCTTTGGAATGTTTGTACATTTCGGTCTTTACAGTGTTCACGGAAAGGGCGAATGGGCTTACAATATAAATATTACACCTAAGGACTATGAAAAGCTTTTTTATTTGTTCTCTCCTGATAAGGATTGGGCAAAAAACCTTGTTTCGGCAGCTAAAGGTGCAGGCTGTAGGTATATCACAATAACGACAAGGCATCACGATGGCTTTTCTCTTTATGATACCTGTGGATTGAATGAATACGATGCACCTCACTCAGCGGCAGGCCGTGATTTGATTCGTGAGTTTGTTGATGAATGTAACAAGGAAGAAATTGTTCCGTTTTTCTATCACACGCTTCTTGACTGGCATGAAAAAAGCTACAAGGAGAATTTTCCAAAATATCTTGAATATTTGCGAGCAAGTGTAGAAATTCTGTGTAAAAACTATGGCAAAATAGGTGGCTTGTGGTTTGACGGAATGTGGGATAAAAAGGATGAAAACTGGGAAGAGGATGAGCTTTATTCTCTTATCAGAAAATATCAGCCCGACGCTATGATTATTAACAATACAGGACTTTCTGCTCGTGGCGAGCTTGGTCACATAGAGCTTGACTCAGTAACCTTTGAGCGAGGTCGTCCCCGTCCTATCAATTTAGACGACTCTCCGAAATATATAGCAAGTGAAATGTGTCAGATTTTCGGTAATTATTGGGGATATGCAAAAAGAGATTTCAACTTTAAATCCCTAATTGAAATAATTGAAGATTTCTGTATTTGCAGAAGATACGGCGCAAACTATCTTCTTAATATCGGCCCTATGGGCAACGGTCAGCTTCGTCCACTTGACAAGGCAATGCTCGGTGCACTTGGCGAATGGGTTGATATTTACAAAGAGGCTCTTTATTTACCTCGCCCTGCTAAAATCGAAATTGAAAACAAGGAAAAGAACTTCCTTCTCAAAGGAAACGGTTGTTATTATTTCTTTGCCTATGATCTTGAGGTATCGGCAAATATCAATGTTGAGCTTGCAAAGGAAAAACTCGACCGCAACAATGTGTTTACCTTCAATGAAAAAATCAAGTCAATTAAGTGGCTTGACAACGGTGAGGATGTAGTGTTCACTCAAGACGGAGAGAAGGTAACAATTATAAATGTTCCTCAGCTTTACGGTGAACACTATGTTGTAAGAATAGCAAAAATTGAAATATAAATTAGGGTATGATTATGGACATTAAAGAATTACTTGATAAAATGTCGTTAAAGGAAAAGCTATATCAGCTTGAGCAATTTGATTCAAACGTGATTTTATACGATAAAAATATGCCTGTAACGGGACCGATTACAAAGCTTGAATTAGATGAGAAATACGTTTTTGAAACGGGCTCACTTGTAAACTCCTTTGGTGCAAAAAGAACAATAGAAATTCAAAAGAATTTTTTGGAGCATAGCAAGAATAAAATTCCCGTAGTCATTATGCAAGACGTTATTCGAGGCTATAGAACGCTTTATCCTATAAATTTGGGACTTTCCTGCTCCTTTGATATGGAGCTTTGCGAAAAATGCGCAGCCATGGCAGCAAAGGAAGCGAGCATTGACGGTGTGCACATGACCCTTGCGCCTATGCTTGACGTGTCCCGTGATGCAAGATGGGGCAGAGTAATGGAAACAAGTGGAGAGGACACTTACTTAACTTGCAAAATTGCCAAAGCAACTACAAGAGGATTTCAAGGCGATGGAAAAAGCTATGGTCTTGGTGTAGGCTGTAAGCATATGGCAGGATACGGAGCACCTGAAAGTGGCAAGGATTATAATCTTTCTGATATGAGCGAGGTAACCTTGAGGGAAACATATTTGCCACCGTATAAGGCATCAATAGATGAGGGTGCATTGCTGGTAATGGCAGGACAGCAAACGCTAAACGGCATACCCTGTGTCTTAAATCCTCATCTTATGAAGGATATTTTAAGAGATGAGTGGGGCTTTGATGGCATTGTAATTTCCGACTATAACTGTCTGGCAAGCACTGTTGACCACGGATATTGCGAAAATCACAAGCAAGCAGTGGAGCTTGCAATGAAGACAGAAGTGAATATGGAAATGGCGACATCTTGCATTGTTAAATACGGCGAGGAGCTGGTTAACGAGGGCAAGGTGACCATAGAGCAAATTGACAAGGCTGTTTTGCGCATCTTAAAGGTTAAAGAAAAATTAGGCTTGTTTGAAAATCCGTATCGCTATGCAAATCCCGAAGAAGCCAAAAAAATTCTCGGCTGTAAAGAGCATAGAGAGCTTGCGCGTATAGCAAGTGAGGAAAGTGCAGTGCTTCTTAAAAACAATGGCATTTTGCCTTTTGGCAAAGACGTAAAAAATGTTGCACTTATAGGTCCGCTTGCAAATGAGAAGCAAATTGTTGGCTCTTGGTGGTGTGCATACGATAAAGATGAAACCGTTACCGTATATGATGGTATTAAAAATTTACTTCCTAATGCAGAGATCACGTATGCTCAAGGCTGTGATTTGGCTCTTGATGCTACCGACCTTTCAAAAATTGAAGAGGCAGTTACCCTTGCAATGAAAGCAGACGTGGTAATTCTTTGTGTTGGCGAGGATATGAGAGATAGTGGCGAATCTAAATCGAAAGCATTCTTGGAGCTGTCCTTTGCCCAAAAGGAGCTAATAAAAAGAGTTACAGAGGTCAACAAAAATACCGCTATGGTGCTATTTACAGGAAGACCGCTTGTGCTAACTGAGGAAACCCAAATAGCAAGCGCAATTTTAAATGTGTTCTTCCCTGGCACAGAGGGAGGAAACGCAATTGCCAACCTCTTATTTGGAAACAGCGTACCATGTGGTAAGCTTACAATGTCCTTCCCCCATAATGTAGGACAGTGCCCTGTATATTATAATCATTTCTATACTGGAAATTACCGTACTGATGACACAAAAAGACAGCTGTTCAAATCGTGCTATATTGATGGACCTAATAAGCCACTTTATCCCTTCGGCTATGGCTTGAGTTATACTGAATTTGAATATAGTGACCATAAAATCAGTAACAATACAATGACTGAAAACGGTAAAATAATAGCTTCGGTTAAGGTAAAAAATACAGGTAAATACAAGGCTAAGGAAATTGTGCAAATGTACATTCAAGACCTTTTTGGATCAGTTGTACGACCTGTAAAGGAGCTTCGTGGATTTAAAAAAATAGAGCTTCTTCCAAATGAGGAAAAAACAGTTGAATTTGAAATCACCAAGGATACTCTTGCCTTTGTAGGTGCTGACTTGAAGCGAAAAGCAGAAAAGGGTAAATTTCGTATTTTTATTGGTAAGGATAGTGAAATTGCATCGTTTGGAGAATTTGAGTTAATATAAGCAAAACGATGGCGAAAGTGGGGACATAATAACGAAACCAGACTGAAAATGCCCTTAACGATTTGGTGTCAGCATTGAACAAGGTATCATATCAAATTATAGCATATGAAGATACAATACAAGAAACGCCGAATAAAAAGAAACCTAACCTATATCAAACACTGTGAGGTGTTCTATATAGGTTAGGTTTGGTGACCCGTACGGAAAGATGTCTCGCCTTTGATGCTCCGACGCAAAACGGCAAGCCATGAACCACGAACCCCGTTTGCGTGGCGCGAAGTGGGATTGAGTTAAGCGGAATGGTCCGCAAACAAAAAAGGTCAG
>JAFTHF010000254.1 GCA_017457545.1 Clostridia bacterium | reverse complement strand
CTACCTTGTGAAGCAGCTCCTCGGTTTTTTTCTCGGTTACAAACCCTGCCGCCTGTACTGCGTCCATAAGGATACGCACCTCAGGTACGTCAAAGCCTCTGTCCATTACATAGTAACGGTTACGTCTACCCCTGTCCTTAAGCACCTCGTAGCCGTAGTTATTAAGGGTTTCTATATCAGTATACAGTATCTTTCTGTCTACCTCAATGCCCTCCTTTGACAGCCTCGCAATAATTTCCACGGTGTCCATAGGATGATTTTCGTCTGTTTCCGACTTTAAAAGCTCCCAAAGCTTAAGAAGCTTGATTTTTCTTGAATTTTCAGATGTCATATAGCACCTCACAAAAGCTTTATATATTCAGTTTATCATATTTTTATAAGGATTTCAACATAAAATTGTACTGTTATCAAGACAAATAATAAGGTTGACTATTTGACGGATTTGGTGTACAATAGGTCTAAGAGGTGATTTAATGATTAAAAAAATTGACGGTGGCTTGCTTGACTCCTCCGTATATATTGTTTATACAGAAGAAAGTAAACGTGCTATGATTATAGACTGCGGTGTTCCCATACGCAAAATTACGGATTTTGTAAATCAAGAGGGGCTATGTGTAGATTATATAGTGCTTACCCACGGTCATTTTGACCACGTGGACTATATTGACAAGTATGCTGCCACCTTCAGAGATGCAAAAATCCTTTGCCACGTGGATGAATTAAAGGTTTTACTTGATCCTGAGGCAAATCTTACACCCTATATTACTACGTCTAAATCTTACGATTATCCTTATATAACGGTTAATGACGGAAGCCTTATTTCCATAGGCGAAAATGATAAGATTACCTTTAAAATCATACACACCCCCGGACATACACCCGGTTCTATGTGTCTTCTCTGCGAGGAAGAAAGGCTTCTGATAACAGGTGATACCCTATTTAAAAACGGTTACGGCAATACAGGCTTCAAATATGGAAGCAGAGCTAATCTACAAGCTTCTCTTGTGCGACTTTTAAGCCTTGACCCCGACATTACCTTTTATCCCGGCCACGGAGAAATATCCAAAATAAAATACGAAAGCTTATACTAAAAGAAAAAAAGCTCTTGGTTACCCAAGAGCTTTTTTGTTTTACGGAACTATTGTGAGTGTGCCAAGCAAAAGCTCAACATTATAGTTTTTAGTTACATCGACGCCGTCTGCATCAAGTATAGCAAAGGTCATCATATCCACTGTATTCTTCGCTTCACCCTCAACAATTATAGATCCTGTTACCTCAGCAAAAATAGTATGTCCCTCTACAAGAGATCCACTGACCACATAAATTTCATCACATGTAAGTGGAGTACCGTCATAGGATTTACTAGCTGATTGAGTTTTAATAGTGATGCTTCTCTTGTCAATTCTAAGGAAATCACCGTCAAACTTGATGTAGTAATCATCCGTAACATCATTATTATTGGAATCGTATACCTTAATGGGCAAATCGCGTAGCTCTGCTCCGTCCATTACGCCGGCATCGGTAATAGAGCCTGAAAGCTCAAACTCTACTCTGAGTCCGTCCGGAATATCCATAATGAAGTATTCATCAGGTGCATATTCAAGAGGCTTTCCATCATAATACTTCTGGTTGCTGTAGGGGTAAATCACAATTTGTGGCTTGGTAATAGTAATAATACCCGGCTCACAAATAACGAGAAATTTATCAGTAACATCGTTTCCGTTCTGGTTAAATATCTTGAAGCTTTCTATATTGCTGAAGCTACTGCCCATTTCTGTACGGCTGCCGGATACCGTAACCTCATAGGTATAGCCTTTATTGAGAAGCAATTCAAATAAGGAGCCAAAATCTACTGCAAGCTCGTTCTTTGCATATAACGGAGTTCCGTCATAGCCCTTATCAATATCAACAGGTCTGATTTCCAGTCTTTGCTTTATAGCTTCATTACCACCTTCACTACTGGGGCCACCGTTAGATGCGCCGGTAACCTCCACATTAATCCAACCAACTCCGTCAATATATACCTCAACCCATGCGTGTGCCTGGCTTGCAGTAATTTCTGACCATTCGCCCTTTACGGTGGAGCCTGTAAAGCCCAAGGTGTATCTTGCGGGGATTCCAAGGGCACGGTAAAGGAGAACCGCAGAGGAAGCATAATGCTGACATATACCCTGCTTATAGGTTTCAAGGAATGCAATTACAACATTTTTCTGCTTATCAAGTGTTTTATCATAGTCAAGATTGTATGTTGCGGAGCCTTGAATAAACCTTGCTACCTTACTGATTATACGTAAGTCATCTGAACGGAATTTATTTTTTTCTATAATTCCATCCATAAATTCCTTTGTTTCCTCGTCTATCTGAAGGTAGTTTGCGTATACAAACTCTCTATACTCAAGCTCCTCGTCGGCATAATCACCGAGATAGCCCTCAAGACCAAGTCCGTAGCCGCCATAGAAATAATATTCCATATCAAAGGCGTTATTTGTGCCCTTATTTATTACGTCGCTTGTCTGAATATCGTAATTGAATTCGCCCATTGCGGCATAGTAAGGAATAAAGTACTGACTGTTATGAATCTTTATGCTTGTGGAAATAGCATCTATTCCCGTATTTTTCATAGCAATTCCACTAAGATAGTTATAGCTGTAAATACCATCAAGAAGCTTATCGTATTCCACAGCAGGAAGCCAACCGTTTCCTGTATAAGCACCGAAGGAGCCAAGCCTTAAGTAAACAGGAGCTGTAAAGTCGGATTTGATTTCAATAACCGTAGGTGAAGGACCGTTAGGATCGGCTACATTTTCACCGTTTATCTGACCACTCATATCCAGGTCAGATCCGCCATTACCGCCACCGCCCGGTTTTTCATCGCCTTCTCCGCCACCACCGCCGCCGGATCCGTTATCGGAGCCTCCGGTAACCTCAACATAAACCCATCCTGCGCCATCTATATATACCTCTACCCAGGCATGGGCATTTTTAACTGTTACCTCAACCCAATTTCCTGCCTCAGCCTCGCCCATATAGCCTAACACATATCTTGCGGGAATTCCAAGGGCACGGTAAAGAAGTACCGCAGAGGAAGCATAGTGCTGACATATGCCCTCCTTATAGTTTTTAAGGAATGCAATCGCTATGTTCTCCTCATTATCAAGATTTTCATTATAATTCAAATTGTACTTTGCAGCATTTTGGATATATGATGCTATCTTTGAAACAACAGCCTTATCGCTTAAGCTGAATTGATTTTCCGAAATTATCTTATCCATATATGCTTTTGTTTCTTCATCTATATCAAGATAATTTTCGTAAACAAATTCTCTGTATTCCAGCTCCTCGTCAGAGTATTCACCGAGGTCAACATCTAAAATATTGCTTATATTTGTGTTAAGGAAATAATCAACATCATATTCCATTTTATCACCGGCATATATTACATCACTTGTCTGAATGCTGTAATTGAAGCTCTTCATTTCCACATAATACGGCAGCATATACTGAGTGCCCTTCAGCTTAACGCTGATAGGTGTGCTTTCAATACCTGCCTTACTCGTGGCTATACCGGTAAGATAATTATAGCTGTAAATATCGTCAAGCAGCTTATCATATTCCGGTGCGGGTAACCATTTGTTTCCTGTGTATGAGCCAAAGGATTTATATCTGAAGTAAACAGGTCCATTGATTTCGGATTTAAATTCTATGGCAACAGGCGCTTCTCCACCACCTGATGAAGAGTCTCCTCCACCCTTGATGGTACCGTCATCAGAAATATCCGGTAGCATAGAGCTGCCACCGCCTTCATTCGGGCTTGAAATTGTCAGCTTACCCAGCCTTTTGGTATCATATGCGTAATATTTTTTTACATCTCTGCCGGTTTCATCAACAATAGTAATTTCATATGAGTTGGAGACAGAGCCTATCTCTGTGATTGTGCCTGTGGTTTCTATAGATGTTATTCTATGTCCATCCAAAAGCTCTCCCTCTGTGACCTCATAGCTACATACAGAGTTTGTAAGAGGCTTGCCGTCATAAACCTTCTTCGCTGAGCCGGTAGTAATTATGATAATTGCATGTGGCCTTATTTCCAGTAAACCTGCATCGATTGTAACCTTATAGTTGAAGGAAATATCCTGCCCATTACTGTCAACAACGGTAAAGCTAACATCATTGGGTATGACGCCGATATCCGTAATAGATATCTTATCTCCCATAACAAGCTTATGTCCGTCAACCAAGCTTCCTTCTGTAATCTCGTATCCGTCAGGTGACAGGAGAGGAGTTTCGTCATAAAGCTTACTGTCGCTGTCTGTCTTAACGGTTACCATTCGCTTAGTAACCGTAAGGGTTCCCGGATTGCACTCAACAAGGTAGTTTGATGTTTTATCAACACCCTCACCGTCGTTAATTGTACCTTCAAATCCGTTTTCGGCTGTTCCCACATCGGTTATTGAGCCGTCACCGAATATATTAAGCACATGGTCAAGCACAAGGCTTCCCTCTATTATAACAGCTCTGTCGTTATTTGTAAGAGGTGTGCCGTCATATTCCTTTTCCGCAGAGCCTGTTGAAATTACAATTTTTCGCGGTGTAACCTCAAGTATACCGTAATAGAATGTAGGAATATAGTTATGTGTTTTGTCTTCGCCGTTTTCTGTATAAACATGGAAGCTCTCGGGATTAACAACGTTAGGATATGTGCCTACATCGGTAATAGAGCCTGTCGTGGTTGCCACATAATAGTGGTCAAGAACAAGAGTCTTTTCCGATGTGATGCTGCTGTCGGGACATGTAAGGGGTGTGCCGTCATATTCCTTTGTTGCAGACCCTG
>JAFTHF010000253.1 GCA_017457545.1 Clostridia bacterium | reverse complement strand
GGCGAGGAGCTTGAGGCACTTGACGATATACTGTCAAAGAAGATAATAAGAAAGCTGGAGACACAGAACCCAGTGTACCTAAGAAGTGCGGCAGAGGGACTTTGCCAGTATCTTGATGAACTGTTCGGTTACGATAAAATGATACTTTGCAAAAACGCTATCCACCGTCTTGAAAGAAATGCGTAAAGCATAAATCAGTTAAGAAACAGTTAAAGGAAGTATTGTATGAATCAGTTGAATGTTTATTACCGTGCCTTGCTTAAATACCGTGAGCACACTATGAATGACAGAGATTGCACCTCTGAGAGAAATGCCATATCCAGAGTAAATGTGGAATCTGATAAAATAGTGCTTAGGAGAAATATATGCACCGTTGATACCGACTGGGTAGATGCTATTGAAAACGGTCTTGTATTTATTGAAAAGGCAATTAAGGAGGAAAGACAGTTTATCCGTTCCAACGGAGAGGTCATTCCTATTGAAAAGGTGAAAAATGTTTCTAAATCCTCTGTTGAGCACTTGGCTAAGCATAGCAATCTCATCACAAGAGAGGTAGAGGGAGAGGACCTTATCCCCGACCAGCTCTATACAGTTGAGAAGCTTAATGACTACGCCGTGTATGAAAACAGATTTCTCTACATGCTCCTTTGCTATTTACGTGACTTTATTACACTTCGATACAACAAGATTCTCGAATTAAGTAATACATATCAGGGCAGTATGACAATGAACAAAACAGTCAAGCTGCCAAAGCAGACTCTTACCTACTCAGTTAATCTTAATGAGGAGCGTAAGGAGGACAGATATCTCAGAAAAAACAACAAGTCAAAGGATATAATTGACAGAATAGACCTTATATTAAAGGCTGTTCTTGCATTTATTTCCTGTCCGCTTATGAAGCTGGTAGCTAAGGCGCCAATGCTTAAGCCACCTATTACAAAGACTAACGTGCTTAAAATGAACAACAATTTTAAGCAGGCAATGGCGCTTTACAGCTTTGTGGTAGCCTACGATAAGGCAGGCTATTCAGTAGAAACAAAGATTACAGAGCTTAATCCGTTCCGTGAGGATTTGGCTGACGAAATGGCGGAAAGTGTGCTTATGGCGTCCTTCCTTACCTATGAGTATGGCTTGGGAATTAAAAATGCTCTCAAGGAGGAATACGAGGAGGAGGAAAGAAAGAGAAAGGACGAGGAATATAAGCGTCGACTTGAAAAGCTGGAGGCTGCACGTAGACGTGTGGCTGCCTCCGGTGAGGGCTATGAGGAGTACATTATTATGCTGGAAAAGCAGATACGTACTCTTGAGGGTAAAGTAAATGAGCTTTCATCTGTAAAAGAGGAGCTTGAAAAGACCAGAGCCCTTCTTACCAATGAAACAGAAGTAAGCCGTCGCTTAAGCGAGGAGCTTAGTCAGGCTGAAGCAACAATAATCAGAATAAAAGAGGAAAGCGCTGAGGAAATCAGAAGACTTACTGAGGAGCATGAGAATGCAATGGCTCAGCTAAAGACTGAATACGAGGAAAGCATAGAAGCTTTAAATCAGGCGCACACTGAGGAAATTCAGCAAATAAACGAACAAAACGAAGCAAGAATAGAGGAAATTTGCTTATCCCACAAGGAGGAGCTTTCCCGTCTTGACGTGGAAAAGGCACAGCTCATTTATACACACGGCGAGGAAATGAACGCTTTAAGACTTGCACACAGCGAGGAAAAGGAGCAGATAAACGCAGCTCACCTCCTGGAAATTGAGCAGCTTAACGGTCAAATGAGCGCATTGAAGAATGAATACAGCGCAATTATCAAGGAGCTAGAGGAAAAGAATAAGCTTCTTGCAGAGGAAAAGAATAAGCTTATTTCAGATAAGCGAGTAGCAAATGCCCATGTATATGCTTTACGTAACCAAAAGGGTGAGGACAACGGAGACTTCACATCTCGCCAAAGCTTTGATGAGCTTGAGCGCACCTATCAGGAATTTAAGGCATTTTATAAAAAGGAATGGGCAAAAACAAAGAAATCAATCAAAAAGCAGCTTCTTAAGCCTGTAAATACAGAGCCTGAGAAGAATAAGGAAGAAACAGACCGAGGCGATGAGAACAATGAAGAATAAAAAGAAAAAGCATTCTAAAAAGATATTGCTCATAAGCCTTCTTGTTTTGGCAGCAGCAATATTGGCAGTTGCCCTTATGAATGCAAGCTCCATAAGCGAGATTTTTGAGTTTGGTATTATCCCGTCGGAAATAATGATAATGGTAATGGTATTCCTTTTCGTTATTCCCGTAATGCTGATTATCATTATTATCGCTTGGATTAAGGATAGACAAAAATCCAAAGAGGAAAATATAGATATTGTAATTTCCGGTCTACAGGCACCTGCTTACGCAGCAGCTCAGCCCTCCTTCATCTCCCAACCTACCGAAGAAAAGGGAAGAAAGGGAAAGAAAGAGAAGAAGGCAGTAAAAGAGGAAGTAAGAGAGCCTTTAGTACAGGAAGCAGAAAAAGAAAGCAAGTCAGAATTGACTGAGGAAGAGGAAAACGAGAGAGCCCCCCGATTCTGTATGCTTTCAAGAATAGATGAAAACAAAAGAAGCTATGAGGCAAGAAGATTCGAAGAGGAAGCAAGCCTTAAGAGATTTTGCGATAACTTCAGGAATTATGCAGCAGCAGAGCTAAGGCTCTACTATGATATTAAGGATATAAGACGCTTTATAGCAGGAATGGCAGTAAGCCCCATAATCATACTACAGGGTATGTCAGGTACAGGTAAGACCTCACTTGCACATGCAATGGGCTCATTTGTAAGGAATACATCAACAGTAATACCTGTACAGCCAATGTGGAAGGAAAGAACCGACTTACTTGGATATTACAATGAGTTTACAAAGAGATTTAATGAGACCTTACTTCTTGAGAAGATGTATGAGGCAAACTATTGTAAGGATATATACATAACAGTGCTTGATGAAATGAACATAGCACGAGTAGAGTATTACTTTGCAGAATTCCTGTCATTACTTGAATTACCGAATCCGGATGAAAGATATATAGATGTAGTATCTGACGTATGGGAAAGCGACCCTGTACAGCTAAAGGACGGAAGAATCAAGCTACCAACAAATATGTGGTTTGTAGGAACAGCGAATAATGACGACTCCACCTTTGCCATATCGGATAAGGTATATGACAGAGCGATGATACTTAATCTTGATGAGAAATCAGAGAGATTTGTAGCACCGAGGACAAAGCCAACACCCATAACAGCAGAAAACTTCAAGAGATTAACAGTAGAAGCTATGCAGGAATATGAGCTTACAGGCAGAAATATGAAGAGATTGGAGGAGCTTGATAAGTATCTTATCAGCCACTTCCATATAACCTTCGGTAACCGAATAATGAAGCAGATAAGACAGTATGTACCTGTATATGTAGGGTGCGGAGGCGAGGAGCTTGAGGCACTTGACGATATACTGTCAAAGAAGATAATAAGAAAGCTGGAGACACAGAACCCAGTGTACCTAAGAAGTGCGGCAGAGGGACTTTGCCAGTATCTTGATGAGCTGTTCGGTTACGATAAAATGATACTTTGCAAAAACGCTATCCACCGTCTTGAAAGAAATGCGTAATAGCGAAATTACATTATTTATTTAAAAGAGTTAGGATTATGACAAAAAAACTGATTTATATATTTGGCTCCGCCGTAATCGGTATGCTGGCAGTGCTTGTTGTAGTGCTTACTATGATAGGTACAGGTTCAATAGGAGCTACTCCTACAAGGCTTGTATATCGCTCTGCCACTGTAGAAATGGCATATGACGGAAGCACCCTTACATCAGGTGAGTGGGAGCTTGTCAGCGGTGAGCTTAAGGAAGGACATACTGCATCTGTTACTGTGTCAGGCTCACAGACAGATGTAGGTGAAAGTGACAACTTCATATCCGTAGTAATTCACGACTCAAACGGTGTTGATGTTACAGATCACTACGCAATTGAATATCAGGTAGGTAAGCTTCGTGTCAAGCCCAGATCTCTTGAGCTTCTTTCGGGAAGCTCCGAAAAGGTATATGACGGAACTCCTATAAAAAACGGCTCCGTTGAGCTTATAAACGGTGAGCTGATGGAGGGGCACTCCTTAACCTATGAGGTAACAGGAGAGCTTACCCAGGTTGGAACCACCGATAACGTATTTACAGTAAGCATAGTGGATGCTGACGGAAACGATGTGAAATGGAAATACGACCTTAGGCTTGTCTACGGAAAGCTTACCGTTTCCAAAAAGGAGCTTATAGTTACAAGTGGCTCTTCGACTAAGGCATACGATGGAGCTCCGCTTACAAATCCCGAGGCAAGCTATGTAGTAGGCGCTCTTATGGAGGGACATACGGTAGCTGTTGAGGCGATAGGCTCTATAACAGATGCAGGAGAGGTCAGCAATACTGTTAAGGTTACCGTTACAGATAAAAACGGTCAGGATGTAACGGAAAACTATGAGATTGTAAGAATAGAGGGTGTGCTTAAGGTAACACCTGTTAAAATAACAATAGTTACCGCATCTACCGTTAAGGTTTATGACGGAAAGCCCACATCTGCGCCAAAATATGAGCTGGCATCTGAGGGTGGCTTACTTGAGGGACATAAAATTGTCAGCGCAACCCTTGCTGTGACTCAGACAGAGGCAGGTGTTGCTTATAATGAGCTTACAGACCTTGTTATTCAGAATAGCGAAGGCAAGGATATTACCTTTAACTATGATGTAACGGTTATTAAGGGCATTATTACGGTTACAAAGAGAGAGATCGCTATCCGTACAGGCAGCGATAGCAAAATTTATGACGGCAATGCATTAACCTGTGATGAATGGGAGATTATTTCCATTACGCAGCTGGTTGACGGTCATACAATGGAAATTGCTGTTACAGGTAAGCAGACCGAGGTTGGCTCAAGCGACAATAAGGTGGCTGAAATAGTCATCAAGGATAGCGAGGGCAACAGCGTAAAGGACAATTATAATGTGGTAACACAGCTTGGAACACTTACAGTTAAGTCTGCTGACAATGCAGAGGCGCCTAAGCCCGATGAAAAGGGCGAGGTAGGCGGTAAGCTTGACACAAGCGGAAAAATCGAATTTACCGATACTGACTTACCCCCTGCACTTATGCTGGAAATCAAATCACCAGAAAGTGGAAGCGTATATCTTAAGCTTGCAAGCTTTGGAAAATACGACGGCACAGGCTGGCAGACAGCGCCTGTTTATAACAAGCTTATCGGAGAGAAATACGGACTTTCATACCTTACAGGTACTGCTATTGAAAATAGTGGAAGCACACCTGTTTCTTTAATGATTAAATCCTATACAGGCGACTATGTTTTACCTACATACATATCAATGGCAGAGGGTGAGTATACAGTACAGACAAGTGATACTGTAAACGAGGGAGAGAGTGGAGAATATACCGTACCGTATTTTGTATATTCAGGTACAGCCACAGACCTTACTCCTAACGGAATGTATACACAGGATGAGCTT
>JAFTHF010000252.1 GCA_017457545.1 Clostridia bacterium | reverse complement strand
TTTTATGAGGTGAAGAAAATGAACAAGCAGGAAATCATTGCAGCTTATGCAACACACGAGGGTGACACAGGTTCTCCCGAAGTACAGGTAGCTCTTCTCACATATCGTATTAAGGCTCTTAATGAGCACCTTAAGAAGAATGATAAGGACCACCACTCCAGAAGAGGTCTTCTCAAGATGGTTGGTGCAAGAAGAAACCTTCTTAACTACCTTGCAAAGGTTGACATTGAGCGCTATCGTGCTCTCATCGAGAAGCTCGAGCTCAGAAAGTAAAACAAAAGTGCGCCTTGGCGCACAGGTTTGGCTGTGCAAAAATTTGCACAGCCAAAGTTTTGCTTACTAAAATTCATTGGCAAATCAGTAAAGATGCGAGTGAGGTAGCAATTAACCAAGCATCAAAAAATTTGGTATTTGGTTAAGTGCTATGTCTTCTCGCATAAGGAAAATTAAAATCCAAATGGAGGAAAACAAAATGTCTAAGATGTTCACAGAAAAGGTTTTTGACAACTATAAGACCTATGAATATGACCTTGCCGGCCGTAAGCTCGTTGTTGAGAGCGGTAAGATGGCAGGTCTTGCAAACGGTAGCGTTCTTATTCGCTACGGTGAAACAGTAATTCTTGCATGTGCTACAGCATCTGCAGCACCCAGAGACGGTATTGACTTCCTTCCTCTCTCAGTAGACTTTGAGGAAAGAATGTATTCCGTTGGTAGAATCCCCGGTGGTTACCTTAAGAGAGAAGGTAAGCCCTCTGAAAAGGCAGTTCTCACATCCAGAGTAATTGACCGTCCTATCCGTCCTCTTTTCCCTAAGGACCTTCGTAACGATGTAAACATTTCTCTTACAGTTCTTTCTGTAGATAACGATTGCTCCCCTGAAATCGCAGCTATGATCGGTGCATCTATCGCCCTTTCTATCTCCGATATTCCTTGGAACGGTCCTATCGGCGGTCTCTTTATGGGTATGGTAGACGGCAAGATCGTAATTAACCCCACATCTGAGCAGAGACGTGAAAGCACACTTGAGCTTACAGTTGCTGCAAGCGAAAAGAAGGTTGTTATGATTGAGGCTGGCGCTAAGGAAGTATCCGATGAGGATATGTACGCAGCTATCATGATGGCTCATGAGGAAATCAAGAAGCTTATCGTATTTATCAACGGTATCGTTGCTGAGATTGGTAAGCCTAAGTTTGCATATCCCTCTTGCGAGCTTGACCACGATATGTTTGATGAAGTATTTGCATTCTGCGAAAAGGACGTTATGTACGCTCTTGACACAGACGACACGACAATTCGTGATGCAAGAATGCAGCCCATCATGGAAAATATCGTAGCTACATTTGAAGAAAAGTATCCCGATATCTCCGCTATTATGGCAGAGCTTATCTATAAAATCCAGAAGAAGATCGTTCGCCGTTGGCTCCTTGAGGACAAGAAGCGTGTTGACGGACGTAGAATGGACGAAATCAGACCTCTTACAGCTGAGGTTGGTATGTTCAAGAAGATCCACGGTAGCGGTATGTTTACACGTGGACAGACACAGGTTATGACACTTGCTACTCTCGGTCCTATTTCCGAGTGCCAGATGCTTGACGGTATCGATGAGGAAACAGAGAAGAGATATATGCATCACTACAATATGCCAGGCTACTCCACAGGTGAGGCTAAGGCATCCCGTACTCCCGGTAGACGTGAAATCGGTCACGGCGCACTCGCTGAAAGATCCCTTGTTCCTGTTCTTCCCTCAGTAGAGGAATTCCCCTATGCTATCCGTCTTGTATCCGAGGTTATCTCCTCTAACGGCTCTACATCACAGGCTTCCGTATGTGGCTCTACACTTGCTCTTATGGACGCAGGTGTTCCGATCAAGGCTCCCGTTGCAGGTATTTCCTGCGGTCTTATCACAGAGGGCGAAAAGTGGATGACTATGATCGACATTCAGGGTCTTGAGGACTTCTATGGCGATATGGACTTTAAGGTAGCCGGTACACATAAGGGTATCACATCTATCCAG
>JAFTHF010000251.1 GCA_017457545.1 Clostridia bacterium | reverse complement strand
GAGAAAGAACTTAGCGAGGCGCTGACCAAGCTTTATCTTAAAAAGCTTAAGCCCCTTATTACAAAGGGCCTTAGCGCAGCCGTATATACTCAGCTTTCCGATGTTGAGGAGGAAATAAACGGTCTTATCACCTATGACAGACAGGTTGTAAAGGTTTCACGTGAGCTTATGAAAGCTCTTAACGATGAGCTTTATAAGGAAGGTGACAAAATTAAATAATAAAATGCTCCTGCGAGTAAAAATCGTGGGAGCTTTTATATTTTATATTGAAAATATACGCAAAATATGATAAAATTAAATTTAGGATTGATTTTAAAGGATGTGATTATCATTAAAAAATCAAAAAAGAATATTATGGAGCCTATGCTTCCTCATATAAATTCACCCTCTGATATAAAGGGGCTCAGCGATAAGGAGATTACTGCTCTTTGCTCCGAAATCAGAGAAAGGCTTGTTTCCACCGTTACAGAAAACGGAGGACACCTTTCCTCAAATCTTGGAGTGGTGGAGCTTAGCGTGGCTATACACAGGGTCTTTGATTCACCTAAGGACCACATTATTTTTGATGTAGGTCACCAGAGCTACGTTCATAAGCTGCTTACAGGCAGAAACAAGGATTTTGACACACTTCGTAAGGCAGGAGGGCTTTCGGGCTTTCCCAAAAGAAGCGAAAGCATACATGATGCCTTTGGCACAGGCCATTCCTCTACCTCACTATCTGCAGGTCTTGGCTTTGCAGAGGCAGATAAGCTAAGTGGCTCAGATGCCTACACGGTAGTAGTCCTTGGGGATGGTGCATTTACAGGTGGAATGATTCATGAGGCGCTTAATAACTGCAGAAAAGCCTTGCGACTTATTCTTGTAGTCAACGAAAACGAAATGTCAATTTCAAAGAATACAGGACTTTTTGCAAAAAATCTGTCAAGGCTCCGTGCCAGTGCAGGCTACTATAAAACCAAGGGCGCAGTTGAAAGATTCTTTGAGCATATTCCGCTTCTTGGAAGACCGATTATTGCATTTCTTAGTTTTGTAAAGCGTAAATTCAAGAAGCTTTTCTATGCGTCAAATTATTTTGAGCAGCTTGGCTTCAGCTATTTTGGACCTATAAACGGAAACAATGAGGAGCAGGTCGAGGACTTTTTAAAGGCTGCCAAGGCAAGAAAGAAATGCTGTGTTATTCACATTAAAACCACTAAGGGTAAGGGCTATGAGCCGGCAGAGAAAAACCCTGATAAATATCACGGCTTGTCACCAAAAAACGCTACCGTTTGCGAAAAACCTACGTTTTCACAGACCTTTGGCAACAAAATTACGGAGATTGCCACAAAAAATAATAAGACCTGCGCCATTACTGCTGCAATGATGCAGGGCACAGGCTTAACTCCCTTTAAGGCGGCCCATCCGAAAAAATTCTTTGATGTGGGAATTGCTGAGGCCCACGCAGTGACCTTTGCGGCAGGTCTTAGCGCAAACGGTTATTTGCCCACAGTCGCAATTTATTCAACCTTCCTGCAAAGAGCATACGATAACATTATTCACGATGTTTCCCTTCAGGGCTTACCTGTGCTTTTCTGCATAGACAGGGCAGGGCTTAACCCACTTGACGGTGCAACTCACCACGGAATATTTGATGTTTCCTTCTTGCTTTCTATTCCGAAAATGGAAATCTGGGAGCCTGTGTCGCTAAAATCCTTAGAGGCTCTTATGGATAAGTGGTACGGCAGCGAAAGCAGAGTGCCTACAGCAATTCGTTATCCATCGGGCACCGAGTGTGACACGGTAACCGACTACTTTTCTGAGGATAAAAGATGGGAAATTTCTGAGGGAGTGTACGCAGATTTTAAAAATGACAGCGTTCCCGACAATATTATTATCACCTATGGCAGACTTTGTAAGGAAGCGATTTTTGCTTCCCAAAATGCAAATGCGGGAATTATAGTCCTTGAAAGGCTAAGTGGCTTGGGCTCACTTGCTAAAGCTCTTGCGCCCATACTTGATAATAAAAACGTTATAATTGCCGAGGAGGGCGTTTATTCAGGCTCTGTGGCTATGAATCTTGAAGCCTACCTTAAGGCAGAGTGTGACAGCATAAAAATCAGCACCATTGCCATAAAGGACAACTTTG
>JAFTHF010000250.1 GCA_017457545.1 Clostridia bacterium | reverse complement strand
TTACCTAAGGCAGCTGATGAGATGTTTCCGCTCATTATGTGCATTACAGTCAGTACTGGCGCAAATGCATTCATAGCAGTACATAAGGTTTTCATATACGAAATAGCTGCATTAAGTAATGAGCTAATCATGCTGAATACTGTGATTGAAATACAAAGAGAAGAGCAAAGAGAATAAGAATTTTTTAATGCTTCAGAATTAAAGCTACTTGTCATTGTATTAAAAACAGATGATATTATTACGATAATCATAATAACAGACATAGACTGTAATACATTTGGTAAATCTGCAAGAATAAAATCGACAATAGATTTTAAAAAGGTAGTGTGATTTATTTCTCCTTTGATTAGTGATGAATAATCACCGTCAAAAAGCTCTGGAGGTAAAATTTCCTTAATATAGTCCGGTAGAGAGTCTTCAAAATCCGTCATTTCATCTTCTATAGAAGATGTTATATCATCAATAGGCTCATCTGCTTGTATTGGAACTGTTAGACAAATTATAATTAAAAAATATAAAATAAATTTTTTCATAATCCCTCCAAGATACTTTGGCATAATGAAAAAATATCTTTAATGATCGGTAAGGATAAAATTAGTATTTCTGCCTTACCCGCCATTTCAACCCTTTGAGCAATAGCACCCTCTCCACAGTCCTTACATATATCTGATGTAATTTGTATCATCATAGCTATTCCGAGAGCCTTGATTAGAATAGGTATATATGCATTTACAGATGAGCCATAGGAAATTTCCTCAATAGATTTAAGTATTGGATAAAAAATTGCAATAGAAAAAATAGATATTCCCACAGTTACAAGTATTCTTAGAAAAAGAGAATACTCGTCCTTCATATGCTTGAAAATCATACAAATACTAAGAATACAGACAGTAATCCCGCAAACCTTAATAATTTCCATATCAAATGCCAAATATTTTTGATAATGTATTAAAGAAAACATCAAGCTCAGAAAGTATAATAAGCATTACAAGTATAATGCCACCTATTGAAAGCAGAGTAGCTTGTTCATCTCGTCCACTTTTGTTTAGAATTTGACAGGCAACGGATATAAGAATTCCGATGCCCGTGATCTTTAAAATAAGAGATATATCCATTTAAACTCCTAAATAATAAGTAAAATAACACATGCTCCACCAAATATTGCAAGTGTGCGTACCACTTTTATTTTATTTGGAAGCTCATTTTCATATTTTGTTATAATTTCATTTAGCTTTGCTAAAGTATATTTACACCTGGAAATCTCCTCGTCCTTTAATCCTTTTCCAAGATTTTTAAAATAATCATCAAGAAACAGTGTGGTTTCTTTATCACAATATAAATCTAGGTTATCAAAATTTTTATTATAAAGCTCATTTATAAGCTTGCAATTATATTCTGAAAAAAGCTGATTTTGAGGAGTAAGAAAAAAATCAATTTTAATTTTTATGAAATTTATAAAATCACGAATTTTTTTAAGATTTTCAATTTTATTCTTTTCTTTTATTTCATAGAAAAATGAAAAACATATGCAAGCGCACAGAATAAGCACAGAGCCTAAGTATTTCATACCAAGCATTCCTTTAAAGAATTTAATGTAAATTTATATCTTGTTGCTCCAATATCTCTAGAAATTCCTATTGCATAATCAAAAACCTTATTATTAATCAAAGGTAAAATTTGCTCCTTTGCATTTAATTCATTGAATGATGATGCATGTGTGGTAGCAATTATGTTAACACCGCAGTTTACAGAGTTTAAAACGGCAATAGCTTCTTCCCTTGTAGTAATTTCATCACATACAATGAGCTCTGGAGTCATGGTTCTGGTTGCAAGATTTATTGCTTCACCCTTAGGATATGAAAGATATAAATCTAGGGAAGCATTTATT
>JAFTHF010000249.1 GCA_017457545.1 Clostridia bacterium | reverse complement strand
GGCTCAATAGAGAAATCGAATCAGACAGAGAGAGGCTGGCAAGCCTTGACGAAGAAATCAAGAGGGACGAAGCGCAGCTCTCCTCTTTGGAGGAGCAGGCTTCTACTCACTCAGGCCCTAACTATGACGGTATGCCGAAAAGCCCGTCATACGGAAACCGTCTTGAAAACATGGTTATCAAGATCATAGAATTACAGAAAATCATTGAGCGCAAAAAAGCTCTGCGCTCTGACTGTGCTATGACTATTCAGGCAAAACAGATCCTGTGTCTTACTGAGCGTAACAAATTGGAGAGATACATAGCTGACCTGCCTGACAGCCTTATCAGAATGATTTTCACATTCAGATTTATTAACGGGCTGACGTGGGCGCAGGTATCAGAGCATATAGGCATGAGGACCACTGAGGACAGCGTCAAAAAGATGTGTTATAGATACCTTGCAGAGCATGAAACAGAGGACAAATAAAAGTTTGTCCCCTTTGTCCTTAACATTTGCAAAACACAGTGGTATAATGGTATCGTGGTTTTTAGGCTGTGAGGGCCGCTTTGGTGTGCCTCCAGCCTTTGCCGCTTTTACGGCCTAAACCCACAGCCCTCAGCTTCTTTTCCTTTCGTGGCTGAGGGCTTCACTATACAACTCTGCTCTAAGCCCTTTTTTCTTCTCCTTTGGGGCTTAGGGCTTTATTATATAAGACAGGAGGTGCGGCTATCGTGTACCGGCAGGGACGCAATTATGAAAATCTGAATAAAGGCATATTTGACGGTACGGGTACTTACGGTATTCCGCACCTCTTTACAGAACAGGTAACAGCTGATAGCTTTATCGGCTTTAACTATGCAAAATCGTGTAAAGTACCCTATGACAAGGGGCTTCACTTTTTCATAGACGATTATCAGTTTACCCGTTTATGGAGTAACCCTGACGCATACCTTGAACTGCTCCGGCAGTTTAAGTGCGTTTGTACCCCTGACTTTTCCACATACACCGATTTTCCTAAGGCCATTCAGATATATAACCACTACCGCAAGCACTGGCTCGGTGCATACTGGCAGCACAACGGGATCACAGTTATTCCCACAGTGAGCTGGAGTGACAAGGCAAGTTTTGAGTGGTGCTTTGACGGTGAGCCTGAAGGCGGCACTGTGGCTGTTTCCTCTGTTGGTACTCAGCTGAATAAGGACAGCCGCAAGCTGTTTTTGGACGGCTACAAGGAAATGCTGTCAAGGCTTCAGCCCTCTCTGATTTACTTCTACGGCAACGTGCCTGAGGAGTGTGACGGAAACATTGTGAGGCTGGCCGCATATCAAGAGAAATTCCGTACACCTAAAGGAGCTTTGTGATATGGGCGGCAGAGGTGCTTCAAGCGGCTTTTCCGCAAGCGGTAAGCCCTACGGATCAGACTATAAAACCCTGTTGCAGTCTGGCAACATCAAATTTGTGGCAGTAAACGAAGGCGCACCCACAGCGCCTCTGGAAACAATGACAAGAGGCCGTGTGTATGTTACTGTCAATGAAAAAGAAAACACCCTAAAATCAATCAGCTTTTATGACCGTCAAAACAAACGGTTTAGGCAGATTGACATGGATCACTACCACAATATAGACGGCAAGCCCGTCAAGCCTCATGT
>JAFTHF010000248.1 GCA_017457545.1 Clostridia bacterium | reverse complement strand
GCCGTATTTCTTTTTAATGGCGATAACGGTTTTCTGAAGGTCATGCTCCTTCTTTTCATCCTCGTTTTCGCCCATTATATCAATTGTAAGGTAGTTATCCTCTATAAGATTATTAAAGCCAATATTAAGACGTCTTATGGGATATCCACGCTTAACGGTTTTCTTGTAGTAATCCGTAAAGTAGTTAACAAGCTTTTTGGAGGAATTCGTATACTCCCCCAGCCTTTTTGTGCCTCCTGCCGGTTTTATTTCATCCTTTGAGTAGCCAACCATTAAGGAAATTGAGCCTGTAAGAAGATTCTTATCCACCAAGTCAAGAGACAGCATATCAACCATTTCCCGAAGAACTAAAAGAGCGTCATCATAATTGTAATCCTCAAAAAGAATCTGGCCGTTGGAGATTGAGCTGCTTTTGGATTCGTAGCTTTTTATATCCTTGATTGTACAGCTTTCTCTGCCGTATGCGTGGTCAATAAGATATTCTGCATTAACACCGAATTCACGGTACAAGGTGTCCTCACTCATTGCCGTAACACCGAAAAGGTCATATACTCCGTACTTTTCAAGCCTCGTGGCAATTCCTCTGCCTACATTCCATATATCTGTAATGGGACGGTGATGCCATACAAGACGTTCAAATTCCCTTTTATCAAGATATCCCATTCTTGTTCTTGCGTGCTTGGCTGTAATATCAAGCGCCACCTTGGCAAGAAAGAGATTAGTTCCTATGCCTACTGTTGCATAAATGCCTGTTTCCTCAAGCACCTTGTCAATAAGCATTTTGGCAAGCTCCTTAGCGCTCATACCGTATATTTTCATATAGTCGGTAATATCAATAAAAACCTCGTCAATTGAATAAACGTGAATATCGTCCTTACTGATATATTTTAAGTAAATTGAATATATTTTAACAGAGTATTCCATATAAAGCTTCATACGGGGTAATGCCACAATATAATCAATACAGTCGGGAATTTCAAAGATACGGCAACGGTTTTTTACGCCCATGGCCTTAAGGGCAGGAGAAACGGCAAGGCAGATTGCCCCCTTACCTCTTGCTGGGTCAGCCACAACAAGCTTTGCTTTCATGCTGTCAAGCCCACGCTCGACGCATTCACATGACGCATAAAAGCTTTTTAAATCTATACATAGATACATTCTTTCGTCCATAGCTTCCCCTCCTTGCCGATTTATATTTATTATTTTACCACACGAAATCCTTTTAGTCAAACACAAAATGTACTAATTTAGGAACAAAAAAGGAGTTAAGTCG
This sequence comes from Clostridia bacterium, assembly GCA_017457545.1. The sequence goes on along the minus strand of JAFTHF010000248.1, from coordinate 1,121 downwards.
CCTTAACTCCATATTTTTGTTATCTTATTATCAATTCACCTGTACATTCCATTACGGCATCACCGTTGATTATTTCGCCAACGGAATCGGCAACTACCTTACCGCTTCTAATATTCTTAACGGAATCAATATGGCCGTTTACGGTAGCATTTACATTGGAATATTCAAAGGAAAGGTCGCATCCCTCCATTGTGCAGTCAATAAGTGTAAGGTCCTTGCAGTAGCAAAGAGGCTGAGTGCCTATAATCTTACAGTTTACAAGTGTAAGTCCCTCGGAAAACCAACCAAGGTATTCTCCCTTTACTGTGCTGTTCTCCACTCTTATATTTTTTGAGTGCCAGAACGCATCCTTTGTGTCAAGATAGCTATCCTTAATTGCAAGTCCGTCTATGTACTGGAAGGAATATTTGCCCTTCATTTTAACGTTTTCAAGAGAAACATTTTTTGAATCAAGGAAAAGATATTCTCCCTCAACGTAAGTGTCCTTAAGGCTTATATCCTTGCACTTCCAACCAAATTCCGGAGATACGATTTCACAGTCAGAAAATGCAATATTCGTACACTCCCTCAGGAATTTTACGCATTTTATATTACAGCCCTTGAATTCTCCGTCTACGCTATACCAAAGTGGCGCTCTTGCCTTATCGTCAAAGCTTGAATTCTCTACCCTATGTCCCTTGGCGTGCCAAAGGGGATAACGAAGGGAGAAAACACATTTTTTTACATTTATATCGGAGCATTCCTTTAGCGCACTTTCACCGTCCGCCTCACCTGCAAAGGTGCAGCAGACTACGTCAGTGTTTACAAGACCGTACAATGCTCTTTCTTCATCAAATATTTTATCTTTAATAATCTTTTTCATTTTAACCGTACCTATATGCAGCATTTTAAAACATTTTACCACAAAATATTAGGTGTGTAAACAGTATTTGATGAAAATTTCTTCTCTTTGTAACAAAATTCAACATTTATATATTTAATAATATTGCATACGTCTGTTTTTTGTGATAAAATAAATTATAACGTATTTTTTTGTGAGGCAATGATTATGAGATTTTATGAAAATCCCCAAAAAACCTACGAGAACAGGGAAAAGCCCCGTTCCTATTATATCCCCGAGG
>JAFTHF010000247.1 GCA_017457545.1 Clostridia bacterium | reverse complement strand
CTTTTTAATATCCATAAGCCATTCATTTTCTCCGTAATCAAGCTCTATAAGCTCAGCATCTGCGTCAATTACGGTAATGGGGGTCTTCAGCTCATGACCTGCGTCGGTAATAAAGCTTTTTTGCTTTTCAATGCTCTTTGCAATAGGCTTAACAATTATGCCCGAAAGAATAAATATAAGCACAAATACGGCTATAAGTCCTGCTGCTGAAATTATGATGCTTGTCCATAAAAAGTCGGTATACGTGTTTAAAACTCGGGTGCAGTCGAGCAAGGTAACCTGTATTGTATCTTTGGTAAATCGAATGTGATATCTGTAATTTCCGTAAAAATCCCATTCTCCGCCCTTATTGTACGCTGCCTCGGAAAGAGTAAGTATTTCATCACTTGTCAAGCTTGTATTTCCCTTGACTATGGAAAGAACGTAGCCCTCCGAATTGTAAACAACGGACATATATCTTATATCCATGGGTGTCATGGAGTTAAACATTCCATCTTCATTGGGAGTTACCGAATGGGGCGGTCTGTTCTGTGGCGCAACGCCTCCTATATTTTCAAGCAGCTCAATAGTTTCATCAGCGCTTTCAATAAGTCCACGGTAGTTAAGCACATTAATAGTTGTCATTGTAATGGCAAGTACGGCAAACAGGGACACCATGGCAATAAGAATAAACTTAAGTCGTAATCTTCTTATCATTCAAGAGCCTCCAGATAGTATCCTGCGTTTCTGTGCGCCTTTATATTCACATCTGCCTTAAGAGAGGTCAGCTTTTTGCGTAGGTAGGAAATATAAACCCACACCACGCTTATTTCAGAATCGCTGTCATATCCCCAGATTTTCTCCATAAAGGTTTCTGTGGAAATAAGATGCTTGGGATTTTGCATAAGCATCTCCATCATTTGAAATTCCTTGTTGGCAAGCTTATGGCTGCCAAAGGGTGAGCTAAGCTCAAAGCTGGCAAGGTCAAGAACTATATTTCCAAGGCGCAGACGGGAATCGTGTCCTACGCCTCCCGACCTTGTCATAGCTCTTATTCTTGCAAGAAGCTCCCTTGTATCAAAGGGCTTTGTAAGGTAGTCGTTAGCTCCGCAATCAAGCCCCTTTACCTTATCCTCAATTTCTGCTTTGGCAGTCAAAAGGAGGATAGGAGTGTCGATATTTTTGCTTCTTACCGTCTTAAGAACCTCAATTCCGTCCATAATCGGCATCATAATATCAAGTATAACTCCGTCATAATTTCCGTTTACGATATAGTCAAGGGCATCCTTGCCATCGTACACGGCATCAACGGAATAATTGTTTTTTCGCAGTATTGCTTCTACTGCACGGGATAAGGACCTTTCGTCCTCACAAAGAAGTAAACGCATATAATCTCCTTAATATGCTACGAGGCAGCCCTCTGTAATAACTGTGCTTACAGTCCTTTCCTCGCCATTTCTTACTATGGTCATAGATACAGTATCTCCAACTCTAACATCAAGCATTGCATCAATAAGGTGATACTGACGTGTTATTTCAATTGTTTTGTCCCCGATAGTTATTGACTTAAGAATATCTCCTGCCTTAAGTATAGCTGCGCCAAGTCCACCTAAGTTGACCTCATGTACAACTATCTGCTCATATCTTTCAAGAATACCTGTCTCTGTGTTATATTTTGTTGAAAGGGCATTTGCTGTAACTGTAATATCAAGAAGTCCACGCATTACGGTCTTACAGTCCTTGCCGTAGCAGAAATCAATTATATTATCTGCAATAGCACGGGAAACGTTTGATGGGATTGCGTATCCGATATTTTCAACATCGGTGCTGCTTACTTTTGCATTTACAATACCGATAAGCTCACCCTTAGCATTGAAAAGTCCACCGCCTGAGTTGCCTGAGTTTACAGCTGTATCCGTACGGATAACTCGGAAGGAAACAGGGGTAACATCGTCTGAGCCTGTCATATCAATATACTCGGAATCTACGCTGACAACACCTGTTGTAACGGAAATTCCACCAGCCTCCGGATTGCCGATTGCAATTGTGCTCTGCCCTGCTGCAATCTTATCGGAATTTCCAAGGGTTGCAGCTGCCACGCTGCCACTTGCCATGGCAGATTTAAGCACCTCGCTGTTATCCACTCTCAAAACAGCAATATCATAGTTCATTGAGCCACCCACATATGTTGCGGGAATGCCGTATTCTGTTGCCTCCATGCCATAAAGATAAAGGTTTATCTTGTTGGCAATAAGGTTAGATGTGCCACTCTTGCTTACAACGTGGTAGTTTGTAATTACAAAGGCGCTGCCGTTTTCGTCAAGCTTATAGATTACGCCTGAGCCTGCAGCTGAGCTTGAGCTGCCAAAGATGCCTGAGCCGGGGAATGAGCACTATACGCTGACAACAGAACGAAGTCCCATATTTGCAGCCAAGGCAAGGTCGGTACTGTTATTGTTGATTACAATATCGTTATTGATTATGTCACCGCTTGTGTTCAGAATAGGGCCCTCTGTCTCGTTATCATTTGTATTGCCGTTTGCAATATTCATAATAAACTCAAGGGGTGAGCAGGAGCTGAGCCCCACGCACACCATAGCCATTATAAGCACTACGGCAAGAATTTTCTTTATCTCTCTTTTCATAAAATCACCTTTCGTTTTTTGAATATGAAGGCTTTCGCCCTTATACCCATTTTATATTGTCCACCTTAAATGTGATTTAAAGGCGTTAATTTTCTTTCCACTTAAGCACAAAGTGGTCACGGTGAGCTGCAAAAAGCGGCTCGTTTTTAAGGTTACGGGATAATTCTCCGTAAAAAGATTATTTTACAAACAGCTTACGTGTTTTGCGTAAGCTTTCAATGGGGTCCTCGGTGGGAAAATATTCAAGTCCCATAGCGCCCGTATAGCCTGCCCTATCAAGCTCATCAATTATAAACTGATAATTGCTCTCTCCAAGATACAGCTCGTGTCTACCCGGGTGACCTGCGCTGTGAAGATGGGCGATGTAGGGAAGATTTTCCTTTATAGTCGGAATAATATTCCCCTCTGTAATCTGCTGATGATAGATGTCGTAAATTACCCTTACGTAAGGTGAGCCTACCTCCCTTACAATATCAAATGCCTCGGCAGATGTATCCAAAAAGTAGCCACGGTGGTCAAATTTTGTGTTAAGTGGCTCTATCATAAGGGTAATTCCGTACTCAGCAAGTATGGGCGCAGCAGCGCAAAGACCGTCTACAATAGATTTATGCTGATGCTCACGTGATATGCCTGTATCGTTGCCTACCTGTGTAATAAGCTTTTTTGCTCCAAGCATAGCTGCAAATTCACAGCTCTTTTTAAGTCCGTCAAGAAATGCGTCACGGTAGCTTGGGTCATTAAGTCGGAATTCCGTTGTACACATACTAAGAAGCTCTACTCCCGTTTCGGAAAGCACAGCCTTGGCACTGTCGGGGTCAATTCCACCCCAGCCCCAAAGCTCTACAGCATTATAGCCAAGAGATGCAGCTATCCTTACGGAGTCGCAAAAATCCGTATTTCTGAAAAAGCAGGGAAGAACCACACAAAGTCTCATAAAAAGCTCCTTTTCACCAAGTATAGACTTATTATATCATAACTTTTCTTAAAGAGCAATAAAAAAAGACGGGATAACCCGTCTTTTCTTTTTAATTATTTCTGCATTTCTGCGAGAATCTTCTTAAGAAGGTCCTCTGTTGTGGGGTTAGCTTCTCTTTCAAGTCTTGCCTTTTCTGCTGCCTCAGCATCAGCCTTAGCCTTTTCCTCAGCTGCCTTAGCTGCCTTTTCTGCAAGGTAAGCTGCTACTGCTTCCTTATCTGTGATTCTTACGCCCTTGGACTTAAGAAGCTTCTTGTCTTCCTTAGTAAGTCTGTCATCTACAAGATCCACTTCCTTAACCTTGTTGATAAATCTTACGATTGAGAAGAGCACAAGTGCGATAAGAAGGAAGTTGATAATTGCGTTGATGAATGCACCCCAGTCAATGTAGATGGAGTTTGCAAGGTCTACTGTAACCTCACCTGTTTCCGCATTTGTAACCTCTGTGCGAACAAGGAATGTGAAAAGCTCACTAAGTGAATCCTTGCCGAGAATGAGGGCGAGTATCCAGTTGATAATAGGCTTAAGGATGTTGTTGCTAAGTGCGTTTACGATAGCTGTGAAGGCACCGCCGACGATAACACCGACAGCCATATCAAGCACATTACCACGTGTGATGAACTTTTTGAATTCTGTAAAAAACTTCTTCATGATAACTCCTTATTATATTTATTTTACACCTTGATTATACAATAATCGTTAATTCTTGTCAACGAAAAAACAAAAATATTCCCTTTTTCCTTTAAATTCCTTTGCTATTATGATATACTTAAATCATCAAGCAAAGGAGATTTACTATGTTCAGAATACAGAAGCCAAAGGACAGAGATTTTATAATTCTAAATTTAACGGATATCCACGCAGATAATTGCGACTGGTCTCCCGACCATAAGTACCACGCACCTCTTGTTACAACTATAAGACAGACTATCGAAAGAGTTAAGCCTGACCTTATTACCTTAAGCGGTGACTATGCATGGGCAGGACAGTATGAATCCTATATTCATCTCGGTAAGCTTATAGAGGAATATAACACCCCATGGACACTTATATGGGGCAATCACGATCAGGATAAAGGCTACGGTATACTTGATAGGGTAATTGAATCCTTAAAGCAGTTTGAGCATCTTATCTACGAAAACGGTCCTGAGGAGCTGGGCAGAGGCAACT
>JAFTHF010000246.1 GCA_017457545.1 Clostridia bacterium | reverse complement strand
GGCCCTGTGAAAGTAGGCGCTTTATCCTTGAGTTTGGAGGCTTTTTCTGCCTCTGCTTTTTCTTCTGCTGTCAAATACAGGCTGTTGTCTTTTTCCTTTGCGGCTTTCATAAAGTCATCAAAGCCAAAGAAAGAGCCGTCCTTCCACGTCAATCCGCTTTCCTCTGCCATGCAGTCGGAAGTGAGCTGCCTACGGGCAAAGGGCGAAGTAACGCCGTATTCATCCAGCTTTTTACCAATCCAATCCTTCTGATCACGCTGAGTGAGTTCACGGGTAAATTTCTTTTCCGCTTCCTCAGCCTGTGTCTTATAGGTTTGGAGTTCGGTCTGAATTTGCTGAGGATCAATACCCTCAAACTTTTTCAGTGTTGCATTAGCTGTATCGAGCTGAGCCTTGTAATTGTCACGCTCACCCTCAAGGGTTGTAATGCGTGTCTTGTGCTTCTCAATGTCCTTGCCATTGATAGCAAGTACCTGAGTTGCCTGCTCCTCTGTCAAGCCAATAGCGGTGAGTTCTTCGGTTTTCATGTGTACCTCCTGTTTTAACGGATAGGCTTTTTAGGACGTAGCCGTGTCCCTCCGTCCGCACATTCTTAGGACCGTGCGTAGTCCAATTTTTAGTACCCCTGCCTGAGTCGAACAGGCTAAAACCACACGGGGCATATTAAACAGCAGAGCCTCCAAAACATCAGTTTTGAAAGCTCTGCTGTAATTTATTGATTGTTTGCTTTTCTTGCGGCTGCCGTAGCTTTTGCCGCCTCTGAGCGCGTCCACTTTGCAACAGTGATACGGTCATTGAGCTTATGAAGGTTGTTATCCTCACAAAAATCATTATAAGCCTTGTTATACTGTTGCAGTTTCAGTGCTGCCTTGCTGTATTCGTCTTGCAGTGTAGCTTTAACCTCTGCGTCCTGTGCAGCGTCAATCGCCTCACGCAAACCGAGTACCTTTAATTTCTGTTTTCTGATACGTGCTTCAGCGTTACGCTGTTTCTGTGAGAGGTCATAAACCTTTTTATTTTCCTCTGCATCAAAATCAGCATAGGGGTTATGGTTAGGATCACCCGGACCGAAAGAGTGTCTGCAATTCCAGCCGCACAAGCCTTCACCTGTGCCGTAGCCTGTAGCCTCTGTAAATAACAGATAGCCGGGTGTCTTGCCTGTACGGGAGAACAGCTTACCTTGCCACCAAAAGTGGTTAGAGGGGTTTTCTCCACCGTCACCATATCGAGCGCCTATGTGGGCTGAGGTGCGTATCAAGTCCCAATCCATCTCAATCATACCCTGCATAGCCATGTTACCGCATGCCTGTCCTACGCCTGTACGAACAGCACGAAGCACGGCGGTTTCTATGGTGTCAACGTGTCCTGTGGGATAGTGGACTTTTGCCTGATTGTTTATAATCTCATTTACTGCCTCTTTTACTGCCTGAGTGTAAGACTGTGCGCCACTCATAACCTTAAAATGTGCTGTATCAAGAGTATTGATAAGCTGTTGCTGACTTGCCTTTGCAGTGGTACGGGTGAAATTGTGGATTTCTCCGTTTGTGCGTTGGTAGGTATCAGTCAGCAGCCGTATCATAT
>JAFTHF010000245.1 GCA_017457545.1 Clostridia bacterium | reverse complement strand
TGGTTAGTAGGCTCATCAAGGAGTAAAATCTCCGGCTTTGAGAATAGCACACGGCAGAATGCCATCTTGGACTTTTGTCCACCCGAAAGCTCGCTCATAGGTCTTTCAACAAGATCAAGATCTATGTCCATTTCAACCACAAGGTCAAGCAAAATATCCTCATAATCATAGCACTCGTGGTATTCAAGTAGCTCCTGTATTCTTTGCATTCTGCGAAGCAAGGGGGCTTGCTCCTCCTCTGAAAGCTCGGTTTCAAGCTTACCGTATATTTCGCCAAGCTCCTTTTCAAGCTTACGTACAGGGCGTCCCTCTAAAAGATATTCCCATACGGTTTGATTTTCATCCTCGATAATAATTTCCTGTGGAAGATAGCCAACACGGGCATTACCGATATTCAGTGTACCACTATCAAGCTCTATTTCCTTTAGCAAAAGGCGGAAAAGTGTGGTTTTACCTGCGCCGTTTACGCCTACGATGCCGACCTTATCCTTTTCGCCAATCTGAAATTCAGCATCATCATAGATGACCTCAAGCCCAAAGGCAAGGTTCATATTTTGTCCTCTCATACTTTTCCTCCTTTCATTTATTCCTTTAGTATTTTATCACACACATAAAATAGTGTCAAGTAAAAAAGCCTCATACAGAGGCCTTTTTAAGTATTTTGTTATTGATCAGGGCAAGGGGAAAGGCAATGCTGAATACCATAAAAAGAAACAGCAAAATCCAGTAAAATGACCCGATTACAAAGGGGGGAGTGTCTGAAAAACCGAAAATTCCGGCAGGAGATTTAAGGTTTAAAAAGAAGTAAGGATAGTCATCTCCTCTGCCGAAATCCACACTTAAAAGATTTAATATGCTGGAAAAAACAAAATAGCAAAGGGGTGGGATTGCAGTAAAGATTATATGCTCCCTTGTAAGCTTCAGCTTATACTCATCAAGGAAGAAATCCACAAGGGTCAGAACAGGCGCTACAATATGGGTAAGCACATTTGAAAGTGTCCACGGGGTAAATTCTCCCTCGGTGGCAAAGGGGGCTAAAATAAAGCAATATACAATGCCTGTCACGGTAATGGAAACCGTAAAAATATATCTTAGAATATATAGTATTCTCTTGCCCTTTTCTGTGTTAAGACCTTTAATATAGGGCGCAAGTAATATAACAAGGACGCATAAGCCTATCCATATATTAGAAAGGCCTGTAAAATAAAGAAGTCTTTTTGACCAGTGAGAATATCCGTCACGCTCTGCTACAAAAAGGCTTATTATTACTCCACCCATTGCGCTAAGAAAAATAGCACATTTCAGAAGATAAGAAGCTTTTGATAACATTTCTCTTTTACCCATATACACCATCCCTTCCATTTATTATATTACCACAAAATAGAAGGTTAGTCAATTAAACAAAATAAAAAAGGACGGATAAACCGTCCTTTTTGTTTGGTGCGAGAAACGGGACTTTCGCCCGTGGCGACCTTAGCCGACAAACAGTCCCCCAGACTGTTTGGTCCTTTGGACAAATCGCATTCGCAATTTTCTCCCTATTTCAAGTTCCGACACCAGAATAAAGCAAAAACAACCTGAGCTTAGCTCAGGTTGTTTTTACTTGGTGCGAGAAACGGGACTTGAACCCGTACGGTTGCCCACACGCCCCTCAAACGTGCGCGTCTGCCGATTCCGCCACTCTCGCATATCGTGTTCTCTCGAACATTGCTCAGTTATTATAGCAAATGTTTATGCCTTTGTCAATACCTTTTTACAATTTTTTTGAAAAATTTTTTCTATAATATAAAACAAAGCCGAGCGACTGCTCGGCTTTTTGTTTTACAGTAATAAAAGTGTAAGAATAGTTCCTACGGCGCCGCTAAGCATAAGAAGTGCCAGAGCTATTGCAAGGATTTTTACACCCTTTGACGGTTCTTTTTTATTCATAGCTATCTCCTTATTTAATCTTTATCTGCTTTGTGGTGATATCCTTTTCGCTAAGGAGAACGCCCGTTGCAGGTATTTTAATCTTTCTGTAGCGCTGATATGCGTCTGGGTACTTATCCTCATACTTTTCAAGCACCTCGGTAATCTTTTGATTCTTCTTAAGGTTCATTGCAAATACAGTTGTACCTATTGAGGTTCTTGTACTCTTAATGGGAATAAGTGACGGACGGATAAGAATAGCCTTAGATTCCGAGTTGATAATAAGGATATGGTCATCGGATTTTTCGTATATCGCACCAACAATGGGAGATGCAGAGGAATATGCCTTTTTCAGCTTTTTTCTTGAACCCTGTGTCGCATATTCGGTCATTGGCACTCTTACAGCCTTGCCGTTTTCAAACACAAAAATCATATTCTGCTTCTCTGTATACTGAGGATTTACAAGCATAATTATGGGACGCTCATCCATATCAAACTTAAGGCGCTTACCAACGTATTCACCGATTTCCGACGCTTTAGTCAAATCAAAGTCGGACACCTTGGCAAAATATACCTGTGCCTGATTTGTAAAGAACACAAGCTCGTCCTTATTATGCACCTCAGCCTCAAATATAATATTATCTCCCTCCTTAAGCTTATGCTCGGAGTTACCTCTTAAGGACTGATTTGTAATTTTCTTAAGGTAGCCGTCACGGGTGTAGAAGAGGTTAACCTCGTAATCCTCTATCATATCCTCCTTAGTAAACTCAACTACCTCGCTTGCCTGTATAATCTGTGTCTTTCTCGGCTTTCCGTACTTCTTCTTTATGTCCATAAGCTGCTTAACAATATATGCCTTAACCTTAAGCTCATCAGCGATAATTTCCTTAAGTGTGGCAATTTCCTTTTGCAAGGATTCTATATCTGCCAAGCGATTTATAATATATTCACGGTTTAAATGACGAAGCTTGATGTCGGCAATATATTCAGCCTGAATCTTATCAACGTCAAAGCCCTTCATAAGGTTGGGAACTACGTACTGATCCTTTTCTGTTTCCTTGACTATCTTTATAGCCTTATCAATATCAAGCAAATTTTTTCCAAGACCAAGGAGCAAGTGAAGCTTATCACTCTTCTTGCCAAG
>JAFTHF010000244.1 GCA_017457545.1 Clostridia bacterium | reverse complement strand
TGAGCAAATATCAAGAACAATATTGTATCCGTTAAGTTTATACTGATGTATCATAAAATCAAATTCTCCTGATGTATATCGTAAAAAACGGATGTCAGCTTGACATCCGTTTCAGCATTTAGCTTATTTGCTTTCCTTTTTAGCCTCAGTGTTTTCGCACTGCTGGTTAGCGATACCGCAGCTTGTCTTGCATGCGGACTGGCAGGATGTCTGGCATTCGCCACAGCCACCGTTCTTAGCGCTGTCACACAAATTACGTGTAGCAAGTGTCTTGATGTGTTTCATAATGAACCTCCACATTTATTTAGTATATAGGTATTATACCACCCATAAAATAAAAAGTCAATAGAGATAAATCAAAATAATTTATTGACCTGTAAATTCTTTTATGGTAGAATGGATATATAAAACATCTACGGAGGGTATTATGAGAATTTTATTTCAGGGAGATTCCATTACAGACTGTGGCAGATCCTGGCAGGATATGAGTAATCTTGGCAGAGGCTATGCACATCTTGTTGAGGCTTCACTCGGCTATACTGAGCCAAATCAGCACGAATTTATAAATAAAGGCATCAGTGGAAACAGAATAGTTGATGTTTATGCACGTATCAAGTGTGATATTATCAATCTGAAGCCTGACTATATGTCAATTCTTATCGGAGTTAATGATGTGTGGCACGAGGTTGGAGATAATCCTAACGGTGTTGATGCAGACAAATTCTTTAAGATTTATTCAATGCTTATCGAAGAGGTTAAGGAAGCTCTTCCAAATATTAAGATAGCTATACTTGAGCCCTTTGTGCTTAAGGGTGGCGCTACTGAGGGTGCGTGGGAGCATTTTTCCACAGAGGTGCCTAAGCGCGCGATGATGGCAAAAAAGATTGCAGAAAAATATTCTCTTCCATTTATTCCCTTGCAGGAGGGCTTTGACAAGCTTTGTGAAAGCGCCCCTGAAAGCTACTGGCTTGGCGACGGTGTTCACCCAACTCCCAAGGGTCATGAATTTATTAAGACAAAATGGCTTGAATGCTTTGAGGCTAATAGATGAGGGCGCCTATGTCCCCCACAAGACGCATCTATTTTCTCAGATTAATCGGACGAGTTTTTGCACTTGGCTGCGCAATTGCGCTTTTATTTGTTTACCCAGAAAGCTACAATGTAATTGAGCAGGGAGGCTTCTTTTCTGCCTTTTCCCCCCACCACGTACTATGGGGAGTGTGGATTATTGATATTATTTGTCAGATTTTCCCCGTCGGCAAGCAGGCTACAATTTCCCTTGGCTCTATGAAGCTTTTCAAGAACAGATTTAAGCCTATTAAGGATAAGGTAAACAAGGAAGCATTAAAGAGTTATATTATCTCTACAACCAAGGGTGCATATAAGGTATTCTTCCTTTGGCTTGCGCTTCTTACCGTAATAGGAGTGCTTTACTACACAGATATTATTGATAATCGCATATTATTTCTTATAAGCGTGCTGTTCTACGTTTGCGATCTTATCTGTGTGCTGTTTTGGTGTCCTTTCCGACTTATTATGAAAAACAGATGCTGTACCACCTGCCGTATATTCAACTGGGACCATCTTATGATGTTTACCCCCATGCTTTTTATAGGTGGATTTTATTCTGTATCGTTGCTTATTTTGGCTACCCTTGCCTTTTTGGTATGGGAAATGTGCGTTTTGATTTTTCCGGAGCGCTTCTGGGAGCATTCCAATACTGCATTAAAATGCTCCGAATGTACAGACAAGCTTTGTACTCAGTATTGCAGAAAGCTAAGAAAATAAAAGACAGAGATTTTCTCTGTCTTTTTTATTGCCTTGTATGACAAATTCCGACATTTTTATTGACACCTTTTTCATTTAATGTTAAAATATACTTATAGTAGTTCCATACAAGGAGGTGTCTTTATGAACGAAAGACTACTAGAGCCCTTAAAATACTATGAAACCGAGGGGCGCGCTACCCATGAGCAAAACATTAATGCTTACTTTGATAATTTGGTTACCAAGTCGGGAATCAATGTTGAGGCTAATCGCACCATTGTAAAGGAATATAATAAGGAAAACGAAACTATAAGTAAGATAGAAAGTAAAATCAGTAAATATAAGGCGCTGAGAGTTCTTTCTATAATTGCTATTGTAATCGGTGCTATTCTCTTTATAGTCGGTATCACACAGGTGTCTGCCTCCACAGGCTTGGGAATCGGACTTATTCTTGGTGGTATCGCACTAATTGTCTTATGTATTTTAGCTATTGTAAAGAAAATAAATCCTATTTTAAAGCAAACTAATGAGCTGCTTGATTTTCACAGAAAAAAAGCAAACGAGCTGCTTTCTGAGGCTGAGCGTCAGATGGCTCCCCTTAATGCTCTTTTC
>JAFTHF010000243.1 GCA_017457545.1 Clostridia bacterium | reverse complement strand
TTTGTAAGATTGATGCAACCGTTATACTCCATAATTCCACGGTCACCCCAAGTATCAAGGCCGAATACATCATCAAGTATATCCATACCGTAAACACCCTGATAATCGATATTGTGAATAGTATAAATTGTTTTTATCTTTGAATAATTAGAATTTGAAGCATATTTTCTCTTCAAATAAACTACACTCATTGCGCTTTGCCAGTCGTTAGTGTGTAAAACATCCGGATAGAAGTTTACAAGAGGCATAATATCAAGTACAGCCTTACCGAAGAATGAATATCTTTCTCCATCATCATAATTGCCGTATATTTCAGCTCTGTTGAAGTAATATTCGTTATCGATAAAGTAGTATATTACACCGTCACGCTCGCATGAATAAAGACCGCAATACTGATTTCTCCATGATAAATGGACAGTTGTTTCTCCAACAAAAGTTAAGGAAGCACCAAACTTCTCCTTTATCGCCTTATGGAGAGGCAAAATTACTCTTACATCATTTTCCGGACTGTTTTTTGCTATCGCTGCAGGTAATGAACCTAATACATCTCCAAGACCACCTGTTGATATGAAAGGAATAGCCTCAGAGCCAACAAATAGTATCTTCATATATTCTCCTTAAATCATCTTACCCTTTGCAAGATAGAAGGGTAATGTTTCATCTCCTGAAAGAACCTTATTATCTCTGATAACAACATTCTTATCTGCAATTACACAGTTAAGCTTAACATTCTCGCCTGTGAATGTATCCTGGAAAAGAATACAGTTCTTAACTACAGTTCCCTTACCAATCTTAACGCCTCTGAAGAGAATGGAATTCTCTACCTCGCCCAAAATCTGGCATCCGTCAGCTATCATAGAATTCTTAACCTTGGAATCGGGGCTGTAGTATGTAGGTGCGGAATTACGTACCTTGGTAAGAACGGGTCTGTTCTTTTCACCAAAGAGCTGCTTTCTTATGCTCTTATCCTGTAAAAGATCCATATTACTCTTATAATAGTCTTCCGGTGAAGAAATACATGCAAAGTAACCGTCATATCTATACACTCTGAAGTTTCTTCTGTTAAGATTTTTAAGAATAATGTCCTTATTCAAGCTTGTGTAGTTGTGAGCGATAGAATCAAGAACTACCTCCTGTAAATATTCTCTGCTCATAACCATAATATTAAGCTCAATATCAGAATATCCTTCAAAGGATGTGGGATATACCTTAACATCTGTAATTCTTCCGTCATCATCGGAATCAACAAGTACATTGCGCTTTGCAGATACCTTATCAAGATATACCTTCTTAACTGCCATTGTGATATCTGCCTTGTTATCAATATGATTCTTTATCATATCATTAAGGTCAACATTACAAATTACATCACAGTCAGAAAGAACAACGTAGTCATCAGTAATCTTGCTTACAGAATAGTTCACACTCTTAAGCGCCTCAAGTCTGGAATTATACTGATTTGAAGCATTATTTGCAAAGGATGTAATAAACGGAGGAAGAATCTTGATACCTCCTGATCTTCTTGCAAGATCCCAGTCCTTACCTGCACCGATATGGTCCATAAGTGACTGATAGTTATAATGTGTAACAACGCTTATATTGCTAATACCTGAGTTAACCATATTAGAAAGGGCGAAGTCAATAAGTCTGTATCTGCATCCATATGGAACTGAAGCGAGAGTTCTGTTCCTTGTAAGCTCCGGAAGGTTCGCATCATGTATATATGAAAAAATAATT
>JAFTHF010000242.1 GCA_017457545.1 Clostridia bacterium | reverse complement strand
CTCACAGCTGATGAGATTATCAAGGAGGCTGAGTTCTTCTGCTTCGGTACAAATGACCTTACACAGATGACATTCGGCTTCAGCCGTGATGACGCAGGTAAGTTCCTCACAGCTTACTACGAAAGCAAGATTTACGAGAACGATCCTTTTGCAAGAATCGACCAGAACGGTGTTGGTAAGCTTATGAAGATGGCTGCTGACGCAGGTCGTGAAGCTCGTCCCAACATGCACCTCGGTATCTGTGGTGAGCACGGTGGCGACCCCACATCTATCGAATTCTGTCATAGAATCGGTCTTAGCTACGTATCCTGCTCTCCCTTCAGAGTTCCGATCGCAAGACTTGCTGCTGCTCAGGCTGCTATCAAGAATAAATAAGCATTTATCCGCTTAACAGCAAATAGATATTTGTTTAAATAAAATCGGGCTGTCGCTTTGCGGCAGCCCTTTTTAAATATAATGAGGAAAATATTATGGACGAAGCAAGAAAATTACGAGTTGCGCCTATGATGGAAAAGCGCTTTGGCATGTTTATACATTGGGGACTTTACGCTATTCCCGCAAGAGCATCAAGAAGTGAGTGGATTCGCTCCGTTGACCGTGTTTCAAATGAGGAATATCAGCTGTATTTTGACATTTTCAACCCCAAGGATTATAATCCCCGTGAGTGGGCTAAGCTTGCCAAGACTGCAGGAATGAAATACGCTGTGCTTACAACTAAGCATCACGATGGCTTTTGTCTTTTTGACAGTAAGCTAACCGATTATAAGGCGACAAACACACCTATCGGCAAGGACTTGGTTAAGGAATATGTTGATGCCTTTCGTGCTGAGGGCATAATGGTTGGCTTCTACTATTCATTACTTGACTGGCATCATCCCGACTACCCTGCTTACAATGATGCGCATCACCCTATGAGAGGTAATGAGGCTTACAAGCATCAGGGTGAGCACTTTGAGAGATATATTGAATATCTTCACGGTCAGGTTAAGGAGCTTATGACTAATTACGGTAAGATTGATATTCTTTGGTTTGACTTCCACTATGATGAAATGACAGGTGAAAAGTGGGATGCCACCAAGCTTATTAAAATGGTTCGTGAAATTAACCCCGATGTTATAATTGATGACCGTATCGGCGGTGATATCAAGGTTAAGGAGCCTGTTTACTATGCGGGAGATTTTGGCTCACCGGAGCAGATGATTCCTGCCCGTGGCGTATGTGACTATGAGGGTAACCCTATTCCTTGGGAAACCTGTATGACACTTAACGATAACTGGGGATACAGCTCCCGTGATACAAACTACAAGAGCGCAAAGAATGTTATCCATATGCTTGTTGAATGTGCAAGCAAGGGTGGCAATCTTATCCTTAATGTTGGCCCTGATGCCCGTGGTATAATTCCTGCTAAGAGTGTGGAAATTCTTACAGAGGTGGGCAAATGGATGGATAAAAACGGCGAAAGCGTTTACGGCTGCACCATGAGTGGCTTACCTAAGCCCGAATGGGGCAGAATTACAAGGAACGGCAATACCTTTTATCTTCATATTACCGATTGCAACACAGACACACTTGTGGTTGAAAACTTTAAATATAAGGTAAAGGCTGCAACACGTCTTTCTGACGGCAGTCTTATCAGTACAGCTGACCCTTGGAACAGAGATTCCTACGAGGGCGAGGATTTGCTCTTTATCCACGTTCCACCCTTTAATACATTTGATGAAATTGACACAGTTATAAAGATTGAGATTGAGTAATCTCAACTTTTCGCAAAGCGAAAATCATAACTTGCTGTAGGCAATCATAACTACGCCTAAGCGTAACATAACATTGTCAAAGACAATTCATAACCAAAACACCCCATAGCGATTGCTCGCTATGGGGTGCATTTTTAATCATTTACAAATTCCATTATATCCTCAATTTTGCAATCAAGAAAGGTACAAAGCTTATTAAGTGTTTTTGTTTCAATATTATCATTAGCTTTAAGACGGCGCACCGTTTTGCTATCTATTCCACATTCCTCACGAAGCTTATAGGTAGATACACCTTTTTCTTCCATTGTAATCCACAATTTATCAAAAATAATCATTTTATCCCCTCCATCTTGACAATTATTATTATGGGGGTTATAATCTAAATTATTAAGGGGATATAATCCCCATATGATGAAAAGAGGAATAATTTATGGAGCTTTGGGAAGAAATTTTATTACAAATATTAAGAGACGAAAAGATAAAATGTAGTCTAAAAGGAAAGAGCCTAGGAAGACTGATTAGCTCTAAATGTTACGTTGCACTACAAAAAATAAAAAACATTATTGAGGATAGTAGCTTATCTGACAAAGACTGTTTTATAAAAATC
This sequence comes from Clostridia bacterium, assembly GCA_017457545.1. The sequence goes on along the minus strand of JAFTHF010000242.1, from coordinate 2,968 downwards.
GAAGAAATAATCAATGCTTTTGAAGAGCTGGGCAGTAACGGTGGCAGTAGGCATGACTATTAAAGAAACACCCCATAGCGATTGCTCGCTATGGGGTGCGGTTTTATTAAATGGGGTTATAATTGTTCGATCTCAAATCGTGGCTTAATTAGATATAATAATACAGCAATTTCCTTAGATTTGCCTCTCTTTGAGTGAAAAACTCTCTTATTGCAGCAGCTTTAATGGAGCATACTTCTCCCCAATGCTCTGCAATTTCGGGCTCATCTGTATCAATTTCATCCGATACTGAGCTGATACAGTTTGCTACTCTATCTACTGATTCAAGCTGTTTTGTAAGCTCTTCGATTTTTTCAAGAACATACTCAATTGTAAACTTAGGCTTTTTGGTTTCTTCAACTACTGCTTCTGTATTTATATTCTTATTTTCTGACATTTCTATATCCTCCAAATATTCATTCGGCGGACACGCAAGGCATATAGTATTTTCATCTATGAAGCGTGCCCTGCCTTTTTTAACAAGACCTTGTGCCCTTTTTGGGTAGGTCGCTTCGTACTTATTTCCTTGACTGTCTACAACATTAACGTTTTTTGTAATGGGTATCTCCCCCTTATCGTATTCAGTTTTGTGATTTACGTTTTGTTATGGTGTCTTCCCTATCACTTATAGTTATTTTAGCATAAAAAAATTTGAATGTCAAGAGGTAAACTCCCTCAGTCGCTATGCGACAGCTCCCTCAAAGATGGAGCCTATCACTCCCAACTTAGCTCAACGAAGGTAGGCTCGTGATTAGTGGCGGGGAGATAGACGTTTAATACGTCCTCGGTGCGAATTTTAAGGCTTGAGGTGTTGGCGCAGGGGTGACAGCCTATATGGTCGGGAACGATAACGTCCTTATCTATAAGAAGCTTTACCTTATTGTCCTTATCGTTAATAAGTCCCATTATACTTACTGAGCCGGGGATAATATCAAGATATTCAAGAAGATACTCAGGCTCAGCAAAGGAAAGACGGGAGGTGTTTATCTGACTTGACAGCTCCTTAGTCTTAAAATGCTTAGCGCCGGGCATCATAAGAAGATAAAAGGCTGTGTGCTGACGGTTGCAAAGAAAAAGGTTTTTGCAAAGCACGGTTTCAAGAGCCACATCTACTGCCTCGCATTGCTCCATTGTATCAAGATGCTCATGGTCTATGCGATAATATTCAATTCCAAGACTGTCAAGGAAATCATAGGTGCGAATTTCCCTTGCCTGTCTGCCCTCTTCATTTCTCGGTCTGCCCTTATTAACTAACATTTTATTCTCCTTAGACGTGATATAAACAGTATATCACCATATCACCTTATTTTCAAGAATAATTAAGGTAAAATTCATATTATTTACTTGATAATCTCCACTATAATGATGTATAATTGTATTGATACGCAGTTTCCACTGCAATAAAAATAAAGAGGTGTTTAATATGAGAAAAAAGCAATTCAAAACCGAATCGCAAAAATTGCTTGACATGATGATAAACTCCATTTATACTCACAAGGAAATTTTCCTAAGAGAGCTTATTTCCAATGCCAGCGATGCGATTGACAAGCTTTATTACCGTTCACTTACCGACAGCACAGTTACATTAAAGCGTGAGGACTATGAAATAGTTCTTAAGGCTGACAAGAGTGCAAATACTCTTACAATTACAGATAACGGCTGCGGTATGACAATGTATGAGATTGAAAATAATCTTGGTACTATTGCAAAAAGTGGCTCCTTTGATTTTAAAAAAGAGCATGAGGACAAGAAGGATGTTGACGTAATCGGTCAGTTTGGTGTTGGCTTCTACTCTGCATTTATGGTTGCCGACAAGATTACAGTAGTGACTAAGCCCTACGGTACAGATGAGGCTTACATTTGGGAATCCGAGGGAGTAAGCGGTTATTCTATCGGAAATTCCACAAAAAACGGCTACGGTACGGAAATTTGCTTACATTTGAAACCAGATACTGATGATGAAAAGTATTCTGAGTATCTTGACGAATACAAGCTTCGTTCCCTTGTTAAAAAATATTCCGACTATATAAGATACCCCATCAAGACAGATGTGACAACATCCCGTAAAAAAGAGGGTACCGAAAACGAATATGAAACAGTAACTCAGCTTGAAACACTTAACAGCATGATTCCTCTTTGGAAAAAGAGCGCGGCTGAGATTACCGAGGAGGAATATAATTCCTTCTATCAGGATAAATTCTACGATTATGAGGCGCCCTTAAAGGCTATCTCTCAGAAATCCGAGGGTCTTTCCACCTTTGAGGCACTTTTGTTCATTCCTGCACACGTCCCCTACGATTTTTACTCCAAGAGCTACGAAAAGGGACTTGAGCTTTATTCAAGTGGAGTAATGATTACAGAAAAATGCAAGGACCTTTTGCCCGATTACTTCAGCTTTGTAAGAGGTCTTGTTGACAGTGCGGATTTATCCCTTAATATCTCCCGTGAAATGCTTCAGCATGACCGTCAGCTTAAGGTGATTGCCAAGGCTATTGAAAAGAAGATTAAAAATGAGCTTATAAAGATGCAGTCAAATGAGCGTGAAAAGTATGACAAGTTCTTCTCTGCCTTTGGCGCACAAATCAAATTTGGCATATACGAAAGCTACGGCGCAAACAAGGATAACCTTGCTGACCTTATTATGTTTGTTTCCTCTAATGAGGATAAATACGCTACCCTTAAGGAATACGTTTCCCGTATGAAGGAGGGTCAGGGCGCAATTTACTATGCCTGTGGCGAAACAGTTGACAAGATAAAGATGCTTCCTCAGGTTGAGGCAGTAAGGGAAAAGGGCTATGAGGTGCTTTATTTTGCCGATGACGTGGATGAATTTGCAGTTAAAATGATGCAGAAGTATGATGACAAGGAATTTAAAAACATCTGCACAGATAAGCTTGATATTGAAACCGACGAGGAAAAGAAGGAGCTT
>JAFTHF010000241.1 GCA_017457545.1 Clostridia bacterium | reverse complement strand
CCAAGAATAAGACCGTAGCTTGAGCCGATAATTAAGTTGTTTGATGCGGGGGTTTTAAATTCGGGGTCAATTTCACGAAGGAGCAATACACCGGAGCTGATAGTTCCTGTAAGCATACCGTACATGGAGATAAGACCCTCATAATAGTAATTCTTATATATCTTCTTACAAATAAATGCAAGGTACAGCCACGTAACAATACCACCTGTAACTGCAAGAAGAATAAAGGGAACCCAAAGGCCGCTGAGCTTGTCAATTTCAATTGCGGAAATACCTGCAACAATCATAATATCAAAGAAGAATCCGGAAATTCTGCTAAGCAGGTAATTGTTTTGCTGCTGTCTTTTGAAAATTCGCTTTTGATTTGCTTTTTTAAGTAAAATCTTTATTACAAGTGCCACAACTGAAGCAATAATAAAGTTAAAGCCCCAGATAAGTGAGTTTACAGTATTTGCAAGTCCTGTGGAGATAGCTGCAATAGCTGAGGTAAGTCCCCACATTGCAAGATATGTAAGGAAGTAAACACCAAGAATAAATGCTACCTGTACGGAAAGCTTATCAATAGAGTCAGATACGGGAATTTCGTTGTTATCCTGGAAGTCACCCACAGAAACCTTAACATCGTCTGAGGTGTAAATTCGCTTTGCTTTGATCTTGTTTTTTCTTGGAAGAATGTTGATCATACTTACACCAACAAGACAAGCGCAGAGATATCCTGCAGCCGCTATTGCAAGTCCGAAGCTTTGTCCGTTTACAAATCCAAGCTGCTCATATGTATTACCTACATTACTTGCCTGACCTGGACCCTGTCCGTAACCCATAGGCAAGAGAAGACCTGCTGCCATAAATAAATCGGGCATAAATGTATAAGCAAGACCGATTGTTATAACGAGTCCTACAATACCTTGAATAAGGTAGGTGGAAACGATAATCGCACCGGATTTAGGTCCTGTAAGGTTACCCTTTTCCTCCTGGCCCTCCTTAGTTTTACGAAGGGACATGGCAATAAAGCCAAGGGCGATACAGTGATACACAAGTATCTCCATAAGCTGTACGTTTATGTTAATAAGACCAACCGATTTGAGTATAAGAATTATGAAGCCTGCCATAACGCCGATTGGCATTCTCAGACCTCGTAAAAACTTGACCTTCGATGTAAGAAGCTGTGAAACGAGGACAGCTCCTGCTATAATTCCCAGCTGTATAATAAAGTTCCATACACCGGGATTGGCTGCTGAATAATCCATATTATGCCTCCATTTGTGCAGATTTTTTGCTTACGTTGTGGAAATTTTGATACCAAGCCAGATATTTGCGTAGGGAAGTACCCTCAAAGGCTCTGATTTCAAAATATCTTGATAGATATGTGAAAACAAGGATGTCAGTCTTGATAATGGACATTGATGAAATTTTTTCAAGCTCAAATTCCATATCTCCAACCGTAAGCTTGTCCTCATATTGTGTCATAGCGCCACGAAGGACCTCTTCGCTGCTGTGATTAGCCAGAATTTCATTTAAAATAACACTTTCATCCTTAAAAAACTCGAGGGAGTGGTTGAAATCCTTATTTATAAGGCGTTCCATTTGCCACTTATCCCATTCAAGAGTATTTTTAAAGGGAACGGAAGGCTCAAAGGTGCATTTGTCGGTATAAGTAACCTTAAATCCACAGGAGCAGATTACATCATCCTTAACACCCTTAAGGGTGCCGATGCTTTTACATTCAGGACACATAAACAGTGCAGACTCAATTCTTTCGGCTTTGTTTTTACCGATATAGGAAATGTTTTCCTTTTCCTGTCTTTCCCACGCGTTTTCGTAAATATCATTTTTGATTGCTTCTGCTATTTCCTCAAAGGACATAGCCTTAAGCTCCTCGGGAGTGTAAATTCTAACCACTCCTCCGTGCATTTTGCCCTTTCTTACACCCTTACCCCAACGTGGATTAGCCAAATGGCCACCCTCAAACCTGTAGGTAATAAGTGCAACCTTAGAGGATTTTACCAGCTGAGCAGTAGAGGGAACAATAGAATCGGTAACACCGTTCCATGTGGAATCACCCTCAGCAAAGATACATACATTGTCTCCGTCCTTTGCGTGACGCTTGCACTTAAGCACGGTATCAATGGCATTGTTGCCCTTGCTACGTGGAATAGGCTCAAAGTATCTGTTAAGAAGCTTAGTAAGAATACCCTTTCTGAAAAGATGCTCACTTGCTACATAATATACGTTCTTTTTTGGGAAGCTGAAGCCCAGAAGAATAGGGTCCCAGTTAGTAACATGGTTAGAAATAATCATACAGGGTCCGTCATATTCGCATATGTCAGATGTAAGATTGAATTTGCGTGAGATAGGCCTATGCAGTAGTCTGTATATAAACTTCCACGCCCTTAAATGTCGTTTTTTCTTATCCATATAGCGCCCTTCTTAAAAATAAGTCTACACAGTAATTATATCACAATTTTGATGAGGTGTCAATATTTTACATTTTCATTCTAATTTTTTAACCTAAACTCAAGCTTAAATGCAGTAAAAATGAAAAAAGGACACCTAAAAAGGTGTCCTTTACGTGTGACGTGTGTCCGATTTAGAT
>JAFTHF010000240.1 GCA_017457545.1 Clostridia bacterium | reverse complement strand
TATACTGACGGCTTGGCTCTTAAGGCACTTAAGGTTATCTTTGAATACCTTCCCAGAGCATATGATAACGGTCAGGTAGACGTGGTAGCGCGTGAGAAGATGGCAAATGCGGCTACCATTGCTGGTATGGCATTCGCAAACGCGTTCCTTGGCGTATGTCACTCTATGGCCCACAAGCTCGGCGCATTCCATCACCTCCCTCACGGTGTTGCTAACGCACTTATGATAAATCAGGTTATTCGCTTTAACTGCGATGAGGCACCCACAAAGATGGGCACCTTCTCCCAGTATGACCATCCCCACACTCTCGCTCGCTATGCTGAGGTGGCAGACTACCTTAACCTTGGTGGCAAGACAGACGAAAAGAAGGTTGAAAATCTTCTTAAGGCTATTGATGAGCTTAAGGCAAGAGTAGGCATCAAGGCTACAATCAAGGATTACGGCATTGACGAAAAGTACTTCCTTGACAACCTTGATGAAATGGTAGAGCAGGCATTTGATGACCAGTGCACAGGTGCTAACCCAAGATATCCTCTTATGAGTGAAATCAAGGCAATGTACTTAAACGCTTACTACGGCACAAACAACAAGGTTTAATAAAAGTCTTGTAAAAAAGCCGTAATTATGGTAAAATAATGTTAATGATACAGGGAGGCTAAGTATGAAACTTGAAAATATAATAGCAGAGAGATCTACTAAGACCGTATATCGTGAGGGCGATACAACAGTTAAGCTTTTTAATAAGGGTTTCCCAAAATCCGAGGTTCTTGCTCAGGCAAAGAATCAGGCGCTTGTAGAGGAAATTGATATAAATATTCCCAAGCTTTTGGAGGTTGGCAATATTGATGGCAGATGGATGATAGTTTCCGAGTATGTAGAGGGCACACCCCTTGACGTGCTTATGAAAATAATCCCCACAGGGTAGACGAATATCTTAATAAGTTTGTAGACCTTCAGATTGCTGTTCATTCAAAGAGATGCGCAGGACTTATTAAGCTTAAGGATAAGATGCACGCAAAGATAGACCTTACCGAGCTTGATGATAGCGTAAAGTATGAGCTTCACGCACGTCTTAACGGTATGCCTAAGCATAATAAGGTTTGCCACGGCGATTTCAACCCCTCAAATGTTATCGTACGAGAGGACGGAGAGATGTTTATAATCGACTGGTCCCACGTTACACAGGGTAACGCATCAGCCGACGTTGCAAGAACATATCTTATCTTCGTGCTTAACGGATACAAGGACCTTGCAGAAAAGTATATGGACCTTTTCTGTGAAAAGACAAACACAAAGAAGTCCTACGTACAGAAGTGGCTTCCCATCGTAGCCGCATCTCAGTCCGTAAAGGGCAAGCCCGAGGAAAAATCACTCCTTCTTTCCTGGGCAAACGTGGTTGATTTTGAATAAAAAAAGCAGACCTTTTAGGTCTGCTTTTCCTTTTGCTTATTCTGTGCCTTGCTTTGTTCAGCCTTCATTTCTGTATGGGCACGGTTTGGCACAGCTTGATTTGTAATAGGGAAGCCAAGGACTTCCTTTTTTTCTCTCTTTTTACTTTCCATTTTATCACCTCTTTCAATAATATTCTTGAAAGAAAG
>JAFTHF010000239.1 GCA_017457545.1 Clostridia bacterium | reverse complement strand
ATACTGCAAGGTGTGCAGATAGCAGAAGCGAGGGGTGAAAAATATTTCAACTCCTCTTTTCATATCATATTCAAACAAATCTACAATTAGAGCATATTTGTCTGCAAAGGCACGGTAAAAGTACTGACGGGAGAAGCCGATTTCCTCCGCTATGCTTTTTACGGTCAATGAGTCAAAATCTGTCTTGGCAAGCAATTTGTCAAGGGCAGAGTGTACTTTAGGCATTATTTTATCAAGATTTACCTCATTTTCCATCAAAAAATCTCCTTTTTGCGACGGGATACAACAATTTCGTTTACACTTTTGCAAATGTGTCAATTTAATTATAACATATAATATGATAAAATACAAGTGTATGTACTTAAAAAATAATTCAGGAGGATTTTTATGAGTATTGGAAATTCAATTGAGTTCATGGGCACTCCTGCACAGGAGGCAGAACTCAAAAAAGTAATCGCAAAGTACAAAGAACAGCCTGGCGGACTTATGCCTGCATTGCAGGAGGCTCAGGGCATCTACGGATATCTTCCTTATGAGGTTCAGAAGATGCTTGCTGAGGGTATGGACGTTAGCATGAGTGAGGTTTACGGCGTAGCTACATTCTATGCACAGTTCTCACTTGTACCTAAGGGAAAGTACATTATCAGTGTATGTCTCGGTACAGCCTGCTACGTTAAGGGCGCTGACAGAGTTCTTACAGCAATTGAGGAGAAGCTTGGTATCAAGAGTGGCGAATGCACACCTGACAGAAAGTTTTCTATTGAAGCATGCCGTTGTGTAGGCGCATGCGGTCTTGCTCCCGTTATGACAGTTAACGGTGAGGTTTACGGTAAGGTAACACCTGAGCAGGCAGTAAAAGTAATCGAATCCTATATGGCTAAGGAGGACTGAGTAAAATGAAAATGACTATTGAAAGACTCAATGAAATCAAGGCTCAATATGAGCCCATAGTTAAAGCTCGTAACCTCGTTGGCGAGTATGCTAATGAGATGGCTCAGCACTCTCAGTACAGAAAGCAGATTCTTGTTTGTGGCGGTACAGGCTGTACTTCCTCAGGCTGCGGTAAGGTAGTTGAGGCTCTTGAGAGAGAGCTTAAGGCTAACAACTGTGACGACGTTCTCGTTGTTAAGACAGGCTGCTTCGGTTACTGTGCAATGGGTCCTATCGTTATTGTATATCCCGAAGGCGCATTCTACAGCCAGGCAACTGCTGAGGGCGCTGCTCGTATCGTTAAGGAGCACATTATCGGCGGTAACGTATGTAAGGATCTTCTTTTCCCTGAAACAGTTCAGGAAAACGGTGAGGTTCTTCCTCTCGGTAAGATTCGCTTCTACAAGAAGCAGATGCGTATCGCACTTCGTAACTGCGGTGTGATTTCTCCCTTTAAGATTGAAGAATATATTGCAACAGACGGATACCGTGTTTACATAAGGTACTCACATCTATGAGCCAGGACGACGTTATTTCCACAATGCTCGCTTCCGGACTCAGAGGTAGAGGTGGTGCAGGCTTCCCCACAGGTAGAAAGTGGGCGTTTGCAAAGGCTTCTGTTGGTGATGTTAAGTATGTATGCTGTAACGCAGACGAGGGTGACCCCGGTGCGTTCATGGACCGTTCTATCCTCGAGGGTGACCCCCATGCTATCATCGAGGCTATGGCTATCGCAGCTTACACAATAGGCGCTAAGCAGGGTTACGTTTACGTTCGTGCTGAGTATCCTATCGCTGTTGAAAGACTTAGAATCGCTATTAATCAGGCTCGTGAATACGGCTTGCTCGGCAAGAACATTTTCGGTACAGATTTCTGCTTTGACCTTGACATCCGTCTTGGCGCAGGTGCCTTTGTATGTGGTGAGGAAACAGCTCTTATGGCTTCTATCGAGGGTAAGCGCGGTGAGCCTCGTCCCCGTCCTCCGTTCCCTGCAGTTAAGGGTCTTTTCGGAGTTCCTACAGTTCTTAATAACGTTGAAACATACGCTAACGTTGCTCAGATTATCCTTAAGGGTGCTGACTGGTTCTCATCTATCGGTACAGAGGATACTAAGGGTACAAAGGTATTCGCTCTCGGCGGTAAGATCAACAACGTAGGTCTTGTTGAGGTTCCTATGGGTACAACTCTCCGTGAGATCATCGAGGACATCGGTGGCGGTATTCCTAACGGCAAGACATTCAAGGCTGCTCAGACAGGTGGTCCCTCCGGCGGATGTATCCCTGCTGAATATATTGATACTCCTATCGACTTTGCATCTCTCTCCAAGATCGGCTCTATGATGGGCTCAGGTGGTCTTATTGTAATGGATGAGGATACATGTATGGTTGATATTGCTAAGTTCTACCTTGAGTTTACATGTGAAGAGTCCTGCGGTAAGTGCTCACCCTGCCGTATCGGTACAAAGCGCTTGCTCCAGCTTCTTGAAAAGCTTACAGACGGTAAGGGCGAAATGGAAGACCTTGAGAAGATTGAGGAGCTTTCCAAGCATATGCAGTCCTCCTGTCTCTGCGCACTCGGTCAGACAGCATCTAACCCTGTTGTATCAACAATCAAGTTCTTCCGTGATGAGTACCTTGCTCATATCGTAGATAAGACATGTCCTGCTCATAAGTGTAAGAAGCTTACACGTTATATTATCAATCCTGACAAGTGTATCGGTTGTACACTTTGTGCTCGTAACTGTCCCGTTAAGGCTATTGACGGTAAGGTTAAGGAAAAGCACGTTATTAATCAGGATAAGTGCATTAAGTGTGGCGTTTGTCTTGGCAACTGTAAGTTCAAGGCAATCTACACAGAATAAGGGGGCATAACATAATGAAAATGATTAACTTAACAATTAATAATATTCCTGTAACAGTTCCCGAAGGAACAACTATTTTACAGGCTGCTAAGCAGATCAATGTAGATATTCCCTCACTCTGTTACTTAAAGGACCTCAACTGCATCGGTGCATGCCGTGTATGTGTAGTTGAAATCGTTGGCAGACGCGGTCTTACAGCTGCTTGTACATACCCTGTTGAAGAGGGCATGAAGGTGCTTACAAATACACCTGCAGTTCGCGCTTCCAGAAAGACAACTCTTGAGCTTATTCTTTCCACACATAACAGAAAGTGTCTCTCCTGTGAAAGAAGCGGCAAGTGTGAGCTTCAGAAGCTCGCTGCTGACTACGGCTTGGACGAGGACAGATTTGCAGTAGAGGATGAGCTTGTTCCCATCGACTACTCAACTCCTTACGTAGTTCGTGACAATAACAAGTGTATAAACTGCCAGAGATGTATCGCTGCTTGTAGCAAGATGCAGTCCGTTGGCGCTATCGGTAACATCCGTCGTGGTTACGACGTTCATGTTGGTAGCCCCTTCGAGCTTGGTCTCGGCTCCACAGCATGTGTAGGCTGCGGTCAGTGTATCGTTGCTTGTCCTGTTGGCGCACTTTCCGAATACTCCAATGTTGATAAGGTTTGGGCTGCAATCTCCGATCCTACAAAGAAGGTAGTATTCTTTACAGCTCCCTCTATCGCAGCTACTCTCGGTGAGTGCTTCGATATGCCTGTTGGCACAAACGTAGAGGGTAAGATGGTTACAGCTATCAAGATGCTCGGCGATGTTGAGGCATTCAACATGAACATCACAGCTGACCTTACAATCGTTGAGGAAGCTAATGAGCTTATTAACAGAGTTAAGTCTGATAAGCCCCTTCCCATGTTCACATCCTGCTGTCCCGGTTGGATCAAGTTCTGTGAGCACAATTATCCTGAGCTTCTTCCTAACCTCTCATCCTGCAAGTCTCCTCAGCAGATGTTCGGTGCACTTCTTAAGAGCTACTACTGCGAAAAGAACGGTATCGATCCTAAGGACCTCTTTGTTGTCAGCGTAATTCCTTGTACAGCTAAGAAGTTCGAGGTTGAAAGAGAAGAGTTCCACGCAGATGTTGACGTTGCTCTTACAACAAGAGAGCTTGCTAAGATGATTAAGAACGCATCCATCAACTTTACAGACCTTGCTGACTCCGAGTTTGACGATCCCTTCGCACTTGCAACAGGTGCTGGCGCTATCTTCGGTGCAACAGGCGGTGTTATGGAGGCTGCTCTCCGTACAGCTAACAATCTCCTTGGCGGTAACAATGAGGCAGTTGTATTCTCTGATGTTCGTGGCACAACAGGCATCAAGGAAGCAACATATACAATCAACGGTACAGAGGTTTCTGTATGTGTAGCCAGCGGTCTTGCTAACGCAAGAAAGGTTATCGAAATGATCAAGTCCGGCGAAAAGAACTATCTCTTTATCGAGATCATGGCTTGTCCCGGTGGATGTATCAACGGTGGCGGTCAGCCTTACCAGTTCGATGCAGTTCGTAACTTCGTTGACCTTAAGGCTCTTCGTGCTGCAGTTCTTTACTCTGCAGACGATAAGAACACCTTGAGAAAGTCCCATGAGAGCCCTGTAGTTAAGGCACTCTACGACAACTATCTTGGTAAGCCCGGTGAAGAGAAGGCGCATCACCTCCTCCACACTAATTACACAGCAAGAAAGAAGTACAACTAATATTTCTATAATTGAGAGCCTTACACAAAAGTGCAAGGCTCTTTTATATTATAATATTATAGACAAAATTCGTCATTTCTCTTTTCAAGCGAAGAAAAATATGGTATAATATTCCTGATGCGAAATATTGCATTTTACAGTAAAAAAAGTAAATTCTAATTCATATAAGCAGACAAAGGAGATTTTTATGGATTTTTGGGATATACTTGCTTTAGTAGGTGGACTTTGCTTGTTCCTTTTCGGTATGAACCTTATGGGCTCTTATCTTGAAAAGGCTGCAGGTGGTGGACTTAAAACTATTCTCGGCAAGCTTACAACAGGTAAGGCTGCAGGCTTTTTCACAGGTCTTGGCGTTACTGCAGTTGTTCAGTCCTCATCGGCAACTACTGTAATGGTAGTAGGCTTTGTTAACTCTGGACTTCTTACATTAAGACAGGCAATCAACGTAATTATGGGTGCTAACGTAGGTACAACCGTTACCGCGTGGCTGTTAAGCTTGACAGGTGTCAGCGGCGATGCATGGTATGTGGAAATATTCAAGCCTACATCCTTTACACCTATTCTTGCTCTTATCGGCATAATTTTATTTATGGCATCAAAGAGCAACAAGAAAAAGGATATCGGTGTAATTCTTCTTGGCTTTGCCACACTTATGTACGGTATGGACGCAATGTCAGCCTCAGTTGCAGGACTTAGGGAAAGCGAAGGCTTTGCATCTATTCTTACCTTGTTTGATAACCCCTTGATGGGCGTGCTTACAGGCGCACTTCTTACAGCAATTATTCAGTCATCCTCTGCATCAGTAGGTATTCTTCAGGCCCTTTCCTCCACAGGTGCAATCAGCATCGGTATGTCAATTCCAATTATTATGGGTCAGAATATCGGTACCTGCGTAACAGCGCTTATTTCCTCAGTAGGTACAAACAGAAATGCACGCCGTGCATCTTTTGTTCATTTATCCTTTAATATTATCGGTACTGCAATTCTTCTTATAGTATTCAGCATTGTAAGATCGGCTGTGGATATCCATATCCTTGGGGATAGTGCAGACCAGTTTACTATCGCAATTTGCCATACATTATTTAATATCCTTTGTACAGCAATAATGCTTCCTTGCGCTGGCTTACTTGAACAGCTTTCTATGAAGATTATTCCTGAGCCAAAGGATGCGGACAAAAAGGATAAAATTATCCTTCTTGATGAGCGTCTTATGACAACTCCCGCTATCGCTATTGAGCGTTGCCGTGCGGTAACAGAGCAGATGGCAAGCATCAGTAAGGCATCACTTTATAAGGCTATGGCTCAGCTTGATGAGTTCAATGCTGATATAGGCGCAGAGATTCGTGATGAGGAGGGACAGGTAGATAAGTATGAGGATATTCTTGGCTCCTACCTTGTTAAGCTTAACACATTCCCCCTTACCGACAAGGATATGCGAGAGAGCGCAAAGCTTCTTCACCTTATAGGCGATATTGAACGTATTTCCGACCACGCAGTTAACATTGTGGAGTCTGCAGAGGAGCTTAACGAAAAGGGAATCGTATTCTCAGACTTTGCCCTTGGTGAGCTTAGAGTTATTATTTCCGCAGTTAAGGAAATTGTGGAGCTTAGCTATGTGGCATATGTAAATAACGATATTTCAGCTGCCAAGAAGGTTGAACCTCTTGAGCAGGTAATTGATAACCTTAAGGAAAAGCTCAGAACAAGACATATTGAGCGTTTGCAGAACGGTGGATGTACAATTGAGGCAGGCTTTATCTGGAGCGACCTCCTTAACAACCTTGAAAGAGTATCCGACCATTGCTCAAATATTGCAGGCTGCGTTATCGAAATGGCACATAACAGCCTTGACCTTCACCAGTATCTTAAGAATATTAAAGAGGGCAAGGGCGAGTTCGTTGACGATTACGAAAGATTTTCACAGGTGTATTCAGTATAAAAATAAAAGACTGTTGCGAGTGCAACAGTCTTTTTATTATTTTGTTTTGCTGGCGAAATCAGCCATCATATCGGCGATTTTTATTTGCTGAGGGCATACAGCCTCACAGCTACGGCAGCCGATACAAGCGGTGGGGCGCTTATCCTCTGGCATAGTGCCGAGAACCATAGGAGCAATAAAGCCACCCTTAGACATTGTATGCTCATTGTAAAGCTCAATTATCTTGGGAATATCAAGCTCCATGGGGCAATGGTCGGTACAGTATCTGCAGGAGGTACAGGGCAGAGATGTTTTTCTTATCATATCGTCTGCAATCTCTGTAAGAGCCTTAAGCTCAGTATCGCTTAAGGGCGCTTCCTTTTCGTAGGTCTTAATATTTTCCTTAAGCTGCTCCATATTAGACATACCGGATAATGTCATCTTAACCTCAGGTATTCCCTGAATAAAGCGAAATGCCCATTCAACAACGGTAGCATCGGGACGCAAGGCGCTCAATTTAGAGGAATATTCCTCGGGGAGTGTGGCTAATTTACCACCACGCACAGGCTCCATAACCCATACGGGTATACCAAGCTTAGTTACCATTTCAACCTTTTCCTTGGCGCTTTGGAATTTCCAGTCAAGGTAGTTTATCTGGAGCTGACAGAATTCCATATCCTTGCCGTAGGCATCAAGGAACTTCTGCATGGTAGCAAAGCTTCCGTGGGTGGAAAATCCTAAATGACGGATACGTCCACGCCTTTTTTGCTCCATAAGGTATTCGTGAATCTTATATTTAGGGTCTATGTACATATCTACATTCTTTTCGCACACATTGTGGAAAAGATAAAAGTCAAAGTAGTCTACCTGAAGCTTTTTTAGCTGCTTTTCAAATATTTCTTCCACTCTTTCCATGTTGGATACATCGTATCCGGGGAACTTTGTGGCAACATAGTAGCTTTCTCTTGGGTGATTTTTAAGCGCCTTACCGATTGCAATCTCAGAGTTTCCTCCGTGGTAGCCCCAGGCTGTATCAAAATAGTTAATGCCGTTATCAATGGCATATTTTACAAGACGGGCAGTTTCCTCTTCGTCAACATCGTTGTAATTTTCCTTAGTGGGCAGACGCATAGTTCCAAGGCCAAGGGCAGAAAGCCTTAAGCCCTTAAATTCATTGTAAATCATATTATCTCCTTAGTTATAGTTCTTGCCAAACTCTGCCCCAGAAAATGCCTTGGCGGAGAACTGTGCAAGCTCTGTATTTTCAAGTGTCTTGCCGTTAAGAGCTTCAACTCCTGCGCCGATTGCGTATACGGGCACGTTGTAGTTTGTATGGCTGTAGGATTCAAACATAAAGCCCGGGCCAAGTGCAGGGTAGGGAGTAAGCTTACCTGTTTCGTGGTCGGCTGTAACTATTAATGCTACATTAGTATGGCAAAGCGCAAACTGTGTTGCATATGTAATTGCATCGTTAAAGCGAGCCACGTGTCCGATTGTAGCCCAGATATCCTGCTTTTCGGATGCCTTATCAATCATAGCCTCTTCAACCATAATAAAGAATTTGGAATCCTTTGAAATCAGCTCAAGAGCCTCAGCAACCTTAAGGGTAAGGTCGTTTGCCACATCTCCTGCAATATAGTCAATTTCCTTATTTGCAATAAGCGCATCAATCTGACCCTGAAGAACCTCTGTGTCGTGTCTGCTTGGGTGGTGGCAAAGGTAAGCAGAGGGAGTTGCACCCGTTATAACATCGGTGGTAATTACTGCAGTCTTTGCACCGCTTTCTCTTGCAAGCTCACGTACGTTTTTAAGGACAGTACCGTTTTCGTCTACGCCAAGATGCTTGTTAATGGTTTTAAAGCCCGTTGACATAGCAGTTGCAGATGCGGCGCTGTCTGTATAGCCTGCCTCTCCGTTCATAACGGAAAGAGAGCGGGTAACGCTTTTAGCAGAAACAGGGAACAGATTGCCCACAAAGGTGCCAATCTTGTTTTTCTCTGTCATTGCCACGTGCTGAAATCCCATTCCGTCGCCAATCATAAAGATTACGCTGTCATAGGTATCCTTAAAGGTATATTCAAGGGCAATCTGCTTTTTCGGAATAGATTTTACGTTTGCGTTTTCACCCTTTTCGTTAATTGCGCCTACTATATGGTTATTTACAAGGTCGTTGCAAGCGCCACCAACATAAATTCCTGCGCCCTTTACTACAATTTTGCTGCCCTTGGCAAGGAGAAGATATTCCTTATCCTTAAGCTCAAGTGTTGCATCCTTGGACAAATCTCTGTTAGTTTCGCCAACAAGAATTTCACACTCGGTCTCTTCCTCACTGTCGGTAATAATTGTAAGCTCAACACCTGTCTTTTCCTTTAGTAAAAGCACAAGGTTTTTTGCTGCATATTCGGTTGTCTTATCGCATTCGGATGGGATAACAACCTTAAAATCTGTCAGGGAGTGTCCGTTAATGGAGATGCCGTCCTCGCTGCCACATCCAATAAGGGTAATAGCAGAGGCAAGCATACAAACGCACAATAATAATGTTAGTAGCTTTTTCATAATTCGCCGCCTTTCCTTTTTTCACTTAAATTTTATCATATTAAAATAAAAATATCAAGAAGAAAATAAAAAAGCCCACAGAGTGTGGGCTTTTCACTGTCATTTAGAAATTAACTCAAGCTTTTCCTTACGGGAAAGGCGCTTTATATGCCATTCTCGACTTCTTGCTTCTGTTGGAGTGTCAAGCTCCTCGGTGTAAACCACCTTGACAGGCAAGCGGGAACGGGTGTATTTGCCACCCTTACCCTCATTGTGTGCCTTAAGCCTGTTATCAAGGTTGTTTGTCCACCCTGTGTAAAGGGTGCCGTCGGCACATTCAAGTATATAAACAAGGTTTCCCATCAGAGCATTGAGCAAATAAGGTCAGAAATTTCGGAGGGGTTGTCAACGGTAAGCCCACCGATAAGACGTGCCTGAGCATAGAGTATCTTGGCATAGGAGCCAACCTTTTCCTTATCCTGAATGTAAAGCTCCTTAAGTCTTTTTGCAATAGAGTGGTTTACATTGATATTGAGAACAGTCTGCGCCTTAATCATAGATTTGTCAGCGCCGGGCATCTTGGAAAGAACCTTTTCCATTTCGTAGGAAAGCTCACCCTCACTGGAGAGAGAAACAGGGTGCTTGCCAAGAGAGGATGTAAATCTTACAGCGTGTACATCGCCGATTGCTTCCTTCATATAATCAAGAAGCTCCTTGTATGCTTCGTT
>JAFTHF010000238.1 GCA_017457545.1 Clostridia bacterium | reverse complement strand
GTGACCGTACGGATTTTGATTCTGTCTACAAATATTATCTGCCGGAGGACGATGCTCAGTATATGGATGCATTTATTTTGCAGTCTGAGCTAGAGAATAGGGTGCTGAATATCGAACTTGTTTTTGCCGTTAGAAACGGACAACGACCATATTTAAAAAATATGTTGGTGAATAATCAACCGTGGAAACAATGGCTCACCTCTCAGTATCATTAAAAAAATAACAGAACGCGACAGTGAGGTTGGCGAGGCGGTAGCTGCTGAGCTTAACAGACAAAAAAGAGGCCTTGAGCTTATCGCATCTGAGAATCTTGTGTCTGAGGCAGTAATGCTTGCAATGGGCACACCTCTTACAAATAAATACGCAGAGGGTTATCCTGCAAAAAGATACTACGGTGGCTGCGAATGCGTTGACGTGGTTGAAAAAATTGCCATCGAGCGTGCATGTAAGCTCTTTGGCGCTGAGCATGCAAATGTTCAGCCTCACAGCGGTGCACAGGCAAATACTGCAGTTTACTTTGCACTTATCAAGCCCGGTGACACAGTAATGGGTATGAATCTTGCCCACGGTGGACACCTCACCCACGGCAGCCCTGTTAATATCTCAGGCTCATACTACAATTTTGTTCCCTACGGTGTAAACGATGACGGCTTTATTGACTATGACTTGTTTGAAAAGACAGCAAAAGAGGTTAAGCCCAAGCTTATCGTGGCAGGTGCATCTGCTTACCCAAGAGTAATTGATTTTGAAAGAATTTCTAAGGTGGCAAAGGAAATCGGCGCATACTTTATGGTTGATATGGCCCATATTGCAGGTCTTGTTGCTGCAGGCGTTCATCCCTCACCTGTTCCCTATGCCGATGTTGTTACCACAACCACACATAAGACCTTAAGAGGCCCGAGAGGCGGACTTATCCTCTGCCGTGAGGAGCTTGCAAAGGCTATTGACAAGGCCATATTCCCCGGCACACAGGGTGGGCCTCTTATGTATACCATTGCAGCCAAGGCAGTTTGCTTCGGCGAGGCGCTCAAGCCCGAATTCAAGGAATATCAGGAGCAGATAGTTAAGAATGCAAAGACCCTTGCCGACACTCTTCTTAGCGAAGGCTTTAATCTTGTTTCCGGTGGAACAGACACTCACCTTATGCTTCTTGACCTTCGTCCCTTCAGCATTACAGGCAAGGAGCTTGAAAAGCGTCTTGACGAATGCTACATTACAGTAAACAAGAACGCTATCCCCAACGACCCTGAAAAGCCCTTTGTAACAAGTGGTGTACGTATCGGTACTCCCGCTGTTACATCAAGAGGTCTTAATGAGGAGGACATGGTAACACTTGGCAAGCTTATTAAGCTTTGCGCTACTGAATTTGAGACTAAGGCAGATTATATTCGTGCTGAGGTTACAAAAATCTGCGAAAAATATCCCATCTACGACTGATGCGCGGAGAATACACTACAAGGCAGAGAGCCTTGATACTAAATTTCATTAAGGAAAACAGCTCCCATTTGACAGTATCCGATATTGTAGAGGGGCTTAAGCTTCAGAATATTGCAATCGGCAAGGCAACCGTATATCGCACCCTTGAAAAGCTGTGTGAAAGCGGCATGGTGCGTAAATTTGTAATAGACGAAAAAAGCGGTGCCTGTTACCAGTACGCAAGGGACGCCGAGTGTACAAATCACTTTCACTTGAAGTGTATTAAGTGCGGTAGGCTTATCCACTTAAGCTGTGACTTCCTTTCCAAGATGGAGGAGCATATCCTTGCTGAGCATAATTTCAAGGTAAGCTCCGGTAAAACCGTTATTTACGGAGTGTGTTATTCCTGCTCTTTATTGAAAGAAAAGGGCGAAAACTAAAATTTTTTGCAAAAAAATAAAAATTATTTGTTTTGCTATTGATTTTTCATTTTACTTATGTTATAATTCTAACGCTTATGATTTTGACGGTAGAAATGCTAACAAATTTGATTTGTCCCGGTTTCGTTGTTGATTTATTCGCCGTCACAG
>JAFTHF010000029.1 GCA_017457545.1 Clostridia bacterium | reverse complement strand
GTTACAATGCTCGCTGCAGGTATCGGTAACATTCACGGTAAGTACCCCGCTAACTGGGCAGGTCTTAACTTTGATGTTCTCGCTGCTATCTCCGAAAAGACAGGCGATATGCCTCTCGTTCTTCACGGTGGTACAGGTATTCCTGAGGATATGATTAAGAGAGCTATTTCCCTTGGCGTTTCCAAGATCAACGTTAACACAGAGTGCCAGCTCGCATTCGCTGCTGCTACAAGAACATACGTTGAGGCTGGTAAGGACCTTCAGGGTAAAGGCTTCGACCCCAGAAAGCTTCTCGCTCCCGGCTTTGAGGCTATCAAGGCTACAGTTAAGGAAAAGATGGAGCTCTTCGGTTCTGTTAACAAGGCATAATTTCCTAGCGAAAATATTAAAGAGCTATGCGGTTGCATAGCTCTTTTTCTTATTTGTTCAATAGCTCTTTGAATTCGTTGTCTTCACGAATAAAGTCATAGCATTTTTCGTTAAGAGTGTTTAAGAACAGCTCGGTATCTGTTTCGGTATAATTTTTAGCCGTTCCCGAGGAGCCTCCCTCTACCGACGAAAAAAACATTGATGTATAATATGTTTTTTCCGGTATTTCGTCATATTTTCTTGCGTGATAATACGCTTGCTTTAAATTTTCAATTGTTTTATCCTTATTTTGTTTTTTTGCATAGCATCTGGCAAGACAACTGTGAATAAATGCTATCCTACAATGATAAAAAAGAAAATTTCCGTCATAAAATAGAGCGTTCCAAATTTTAAGGGCAGTTTCGCAAGCAAAGCTCTTGTCCTCGTCTGTATCATATTCTCGATAAACTATATTACCACTTAGAAGATCAATAAAATCCAAATTAAGCCTTTGTTTTATTCTCTTTTCTTCTTTTTTTCCTTCTTTTGTAAAGTACGCATGTTTTAATAACATTTCTTGGCAAGTATAAAGTCCATCTGCCATAGTTGCATATTCAACTGCCTTTTCTTCATTAGCAAAAGAATAGCCTCCGTCTCCGTAAGTCATAACAAGCAGCTGCAAAGCATTACTTTTGGTTTTATTATCCGTACAGTTTTTAATTATTCTTTCACAAATTGCGACTACTTCTTTGGCATTAGCTTCGCGTATATCTTTAGGATCATCTCTGTTAAGCGTTGTCCAAATTGAGTTTGCTAATCTGATTAAGCAAACATAATTTTGTGGATATTTTTGAATTGCTTCACGCCACAAGGAAACTCTTTCATCTGTAAAGCCCTTATGAGCAAGCTCGGAATCTCTTTCCATATACTGTTCAATTTCTTCACTTTGCTTTCCGTCCTCGTGATTCAAAAGCACATCTGTTGAAACTCCGAATGCATCGGCAAGAGGTACAATTTGAACTATATCTGGATATCCTATATCTCTTTCCCATTTAGAAATCGCTTGGGGAGTTACATACATTATTTCAGCAAGCTCTTCTTGAGTTATCCCCTTTTGCTTTCTTAATTCTCTTATTATCTGTCCCATCGTCTTTGACATAATAAGTCCTCCGTAAAATAGTTTTCGGTACCGTAATTATATTGTATCATACCTATTTTACCATTAACACATACAGTAAAGCAATAAAAACTAAACGAACAGTTTACACATAATACACATAAAAAGAAAAAGCCACTCGTTTGAGTGGCTTAATTTTATTTAAGAATAAGCTTCTTATAAGACTTCTTACCTCTGCGAACTGCAAGGCCGTTTTTAAGCTGATCGGGAGTGTATACTGTCTTAATGTCAGTTACCTTTTCACCGTCAACAGTTACGCCACCCTGCTCTACAGCACGGCGAGCCTCACTTCTGGAGGGAACAAGCGCTGCCTTAACAAGAACACCCATAATGTCAAGTGTGCCGTTAAAGAGGTCTGCCTCTGTAATCTCGGCAACAGGCATATTTTCGTCGGAGCCTGCGGAGAAGATAGCCTTAGCTGCTGCATCTGCCTTAGAAGCCTCCTCTTCACCGTGAACAAGCTTTGTAAGCTCGTATGCAAGG
Organism: Clostridia bacterium; assembly: GCA_017457545.1. Next base: position 1,137 of record JAFTHF010000029.1, on the reverse strand, counting down.
ATCTCCTTAGCCTTATTAAGCTGACTGCCCTCCCACTTTTCCATCTCATCAATCTGCTCAAGAGGAAGGAATGTAAGCATTCTGATACATTTCATAACGTCTGCATCGTTTACATTTCTCCAGTACTGATAGAAATCGAAGGGAGATGTCTTATTGGGGTCAAGCCATACAGCGTTACCTGCTGTCTTACCCATCTTCTTACCCTGTGAGTCTGTAAGAAGTGTGATTGTCATACAATGTGCGTCCTTGCCAAGCTTTCTTCTGATAAGCTCGGTACCTCCAAGCATGTTACTCCACTGGTCATTACCGCCGAACTGCATGTTACAGCCGTAATTCTTGAAAAGATAATAGAAGTCGTAGGACTGAATAATCATATAGTTGAATTCAAGGAAGGAAAGACCGTTTTCCATTCTTTGCTTGTAGCACTCTGCACGGAGCATATTGTTTACTGAGAAGCATGCGCCAACCTCACGGAGAAGGTCAACATAGTTGAGCTTAAGGAGCCAATCAGCATTGTTAATCATCATCGCCTTGCCTTCGCCAAACTCGATAAACTTTTCCATCTGACGCTTGAAGCAATCTGCATTGTGCTGAATATCCTCAATAGTAAGCATTTTTCTCATATCTGTTCTACCGGAGGGGTCGCCGATCATAGTTGTACCACCACCGATAAGTGCGATAGGCTTGTTGCCTGCCATCTGAAGTCTCTTCATAAGAGTAAGAGCCATAAAGTGACCTGCTGTAAGTGAGTCTGCTGTACAGTCAAAGCCGATATAGAAGGTAGCCTTACCCTCGTTGATCATATTTTTAATTTCTTCCTCGTTGGTAACCTGTGCAATAAGACCACGGGCAACGAGCTCGTCATAAATCTTCATAATATTCCTCTTTATATAAATATAATTATAAACAATACAGACATTTTACCAAATAGAACATAAAATGTCAAGGGTTTCGCGCTTTTTATTCTTTTATTTGGGGTATTTCCTTGGCAGAGGCAAGATTTTTATTTTTAAATCTCGGGTCATTTGTTACCTCAACGCCAAACCAGTCGGGTGGAGCAAAGGAGCTTGCCTCCTCCTCGGTCGGAAATTCAACCTCGGCAACTATAAGTCCTGTAAGAGCGCGCTCAAACACATC
>JAFTHF010000237.1 GCA_017457545.1 Clostridia bacterium | reverse complement strand
CTCACCTCTTAGGAGGCGGTCGCTCTATCCTGCTGAGCTACGGAAACATTTCTATAATTATATAACTATTTTTATGAAATTTCAAGATGCAAAATGATTTTTTACAGCTTTTTAAGCCTTCCTTGTGGGAAGGCTTAAAACTATATTTTTCTGAACAGGCTTTTGTGCGCTTTTGTCATAAGATGGAAGCTTTTTGTTTCGTACATGATGGGAAGATATTCGTTCCCTGCTATAAGAAAATGCTCTATCAAGGTGATGTCCAGAGTGTTCAAATTGCTGAATACACGTGAGGTGGTTTCGATATCCTCCATTGAGGGTATGGCAAAGCCGTTTGGATGGTTATGGGCGATAACTACCATGGCTGCATTATGCTTAACTACCTCGTCAACTATTTTACGGGGTGAAATCTTTGCAGAGTTTACGCTGCCCTCGTGTAATTTAATTACATCAATGAGTCCAAAGCCGTTATTGAGCATCATTAAATACACTACCTCTTTTGTTTCACCGATATATTTAGTTACAAAATACTTTCCGATTTTCTCTGCTGTATCAAACAAGGTAATATTTGATACTTCCTCATGGAAATACGCCCTTGCGACCTCCGGAAGAAGCTTTAAAAGAGTGGCTGTGTTTTCCTTAATTCCGTTAATCTTTAAAAGCTCCTCATATTCAGCCTCAAACACGCCTCTTAGTGAGCCAAAGGTATTAAGGAGAGTATGAGCAAGCTCATTTGTATCCTTTTGAGGAATGGAATAAAACAGCAAAAGCTCCAGTATATTATGAGGCTCAAAGCTGTCAAGTCCCTCGGAAAGAAACCTGTTTTTCAGTCTTTGTCTGTGTCCTTCATGAGATATAGGTTTATTCATAATTATTGTCTCACAATATTCTCTTTATTAGTCTGGGAAACTATATAATGGGGTCGTTTTTGTACCTCCATATACATCTTTGAGATGTACTGTCCCATAATTCCAAGGCTGAAGAGCTGAACGCCGCCGATAAACAGAATAATGCAGATTGTTGACGGCCAGCCAGCCACGGGGTCGCCGTAAATCGCTGCACGGATAAATACAAATATCATAACAGCGATTGCACAGAAGGTGAAGAAAAGTCCACTCCATGATGCAATCTTAAGGGGTGTATTGGAAAAGTTTGTAATGCCGTCTGTGGAGTATCTTAAAAGTCCCCAGAAGCTCCATTTTGTCTTGCCTGCCACTCTTTCCACATTCTCATAGGGGAGCCAGTAGGTCTTAAAGCCTACCCAACCGAAGATACCCTTGGAGAAACGGTTATTTTCTGACATGGCAACTATGGCATCAACCATTTCTCTTCTCATAAGACGGAAGTCGGTTGCGCCCTGCTCCATATGAGCATCGGAAATCTTGTTCATAAGCTTATAGAAGGTGCGTGAGAAGAAGGAACGAATCTTGCTTTCGCCCTTGCGAGAGGTTCTTCTTGCGGCTACGCTATCGTACTCGCCTGTTTCAAGAATCTTAACCATTTCGGGAATAAGTGACGGTGGATGCTGCATATCTGCATCCATAACGGCAGTATAATCTCCTGTGGAGTTACAGAAGCCTGCGTACATTGCAGCCTCCTTACCGAAGTTTCTTGAAAAGGATATATATGTTACTCTTTCATCAGCAGCTGCAAATTCCTTAAGTATGCTAAGGGTCTTGTCCTTGGAGCCGTCGTCTACAAATATCATTTCAAAGTCATAATCGGGCATAGTGCCTGTTACTCTTTTAAGCTCCTCATACAAAGGATTTAAGGACTCCTCCTCGTTGTAGCAAGGAATAATAAGTGAAATTTTCATTGATTGTTCTCCTAAAACATAGTTATAATAATTGTAACATATATAAGGTGCTTTGTCAACAAAAACAGACTGCTATGTGGGTGCAGTCTGCTTTATTTTTATTTATTTGCGCCGATATTGGCAATCATCAGCTTAAGTCTGTTCTCCTGATTTACGTTAGTGGCGCTGGGGTCATAATCTATGGCTACTATATTTGCCTGTGGGTACTTTTCCTTAACACGTCTGCTCATTCCCTTAGCCACTATATGATTAGGCAAGCAACCGAAGGGTTGAGTACATACAATGTTTTCAACTCCCGACTTAACAAGACAGCCCATTTCTGCTGTAATAAGCCAACCCTCACCCATCTTTACGCCCTGATTAATAAGGCTGTCTGCCTCAGCGCGAAGCTCCTCAAAATCGTGGGACGGGATAAAGCCGTATTTTGCAATCATGGCGTTCATGGTCTTTATCATTTTGCGAACAAGATTATAAAGCAAGGAGCAGATTCTTGTCCTCATATTTTTAAAGCCATAGATTTTGCCGTCATTTATGTAGTTTACAATACAGTAAAGCACAAAGTCCATAAGTCCGGGTACAAGAGGCTCACAGCCCTCCTTAAGAAGAAATTTCTCAAGATTGTTATTTGCAAGGGGTGAATACTTAACATATATTTCACCGACAATGCCCACACGTGGCTTACGCACCTTAACACGCTTGATTTTGGAAAACTCCTCAAGAATCATTTTATAGTTTTTCTTCCGATTGCCAAAGCCACCCTTTTCGCACTTTTCGGATAGCGCATCAAGGCAGATTTCAAGCGCCTTATCCGTGTCACCCTCGCATACCTCATAGGGCTTACATTGGTTGTAAAGGGACATAATGAGGTCACCGTAAAAAACTGCGTTAATAAGGCTGAACACCATGGGTACTGTAAGCTTGAAGCCGTCTGAGGTTTCTGTGCCTGAAAAGTTAAGGGAGATTACGGGCACGTTTGGAAATTCCACAGAGAGAGCCTTTCTTAAAAGGTGGATATAGTTTGACGCACGGCAGCCTCCACCTGTCTGTGTGATAAGCAATGCGGTTTTATCCACATCGTATTCACCGCTTTTCAAGGCATCAAGGAACTGACCGATAATAAGAAGGGCGGGATAACAGGTATCGTTATGAACGCTTTTAAGTCCCTCATCAACTACTTGTCTGGCTGAATTTTCAAGAAGCACCATATTGTAGCCGTACTTCTTCATTATCCTTACAATAAGCTTAAAATGGTAAGGAAGCATATTTGGTACAAGTATGGTGTGAGTATCTCTCATTTCCCTTGTAAAGGGTACATTTGTATATTCCATGCTTCCTCCTATTCTATGGCTGCAAGCAAGCTACGGAGACGTATTTTGATTGCGCCGAAGTTTGATATTTCGTCGATTTTAAGCTGAGTGTAGATTTTTCCCTTTGGCTCAAGTATGCTTCTTATTTCATCGGTGGTGATGGCATCTATGCCACAGCCAAAGGAAACAAGCTGAACAAGGTGCATATCCGGCTGAGTGCATACATATGCTGCTGCGCTGTACAGACGGGAATGGTATGTCCATTGGTTAAGCACACCAAGCTCAGGCACGGGGGCAAGATGGCTTATTGCGTCCTCAGAGATTGAAACTACGCCAAGAGATGAAATAAGCTTTTGTACACCGTGATTGATTTCCGGGTCTATATGATAGGGTCTGCCTGCAAGAACGATTATAGGCTTTTTATGCTCTCTTGCATAATTAATAAGCTCCTGTCCCTTTTCCCTTACAGCATTTCTGTATTTTTCAAGGGCTAAAAGTCCCTCATTAAAGGCTTCTCTTGCTTCATTTACAGACACTCCATAGGACTTAAGAGCTTTATGGAGTGCGTTTGCAACGGTGTTGGGACGGTTTAAATCTATGTAAGGATAAATGAAATTCTTATCGTTAAGCTCCGGCATATTCGCCTTTAAAAGCTCCGGATAGTATGCTACCACAGGGCAGTTATAATGATTATCTCCCATTTTTTCGTCAATGTTATAGCTCTGACAGGGATAAAAGATAAAATCAACGCCCTTGCTAAGTAAGTCAAGGATATGTCCGTGGGCAAGCTTTGCGGGATAGCACACTGTATCTGACGGAATAGTATGCTGAGCAGAAACAAAAAGCTCACGGCTGGAGTTCCTTGAAATTACGGTTTCAAAGCCGAGATAATTAAATACTGCGTTCCAGAGTGGAAGCTGCTCATAGTTGCTAAGGCACAAGGGTATTCCGACCTTGCCCT
>JAFTHF010000236.1 GCA_017457545.1 Clostridia bacterium | reverse complement strand
TAATACGGGACACCAGTTCTCTCGGACGGAAGGGTTTTGGAATATAGTCATCAGCACCAAGGTCAAAGCCTGTAACGGTACTGAATTCATCTCCGGATGCAGTGAGGAAAATGACAGGAATATCATACTCTGCTTTAATGGCTTTGCAGGTAGTGAATCCATTACCTTCAGCCAGGGATACATCAAGCAGCACGAGGTCCACTTTTTTATCAACAAGAAGATTCAGTGCCGCAGTCTGCCCTGATACGCTCTCAACCGCGTATCCTTCGCTATTCAAATACTCAGTTAAGTTGGCAACGATGGCTTTATCGTCTTCAACCAAAAGTATCTTCGTCATAATATCACTTCCTTTTATACCAGTATAATATTATAACATAAATCAACTGATAAAACAACGAAAGTGACACATTAGTCATAAAAGGTAGGGCGCCGCATTTCTGCGACGCCTTAGACTTAGTGTATTTCGCGCTTTTTGAAAAAACGAATAGAAAGGAGCCAAGAGAGGATATAGACACCAACCCCAACAATAGACAGAACAATTAAGATTGTGTTTGGTCGGATTTCTGCCTGTAAATCACTTCTAAAAAAGCTGGATGCCAAAACACTTGCTCCGCAGACCATACCGATCATCAAATAATAAGCGGTTCGTCCTTTTTCAACTCCCAGCTTGAATATGAACGGTAGAGAGATTGACGATGTTAGCGTGGCCATAATCAGCATCATCAGCATAAGAACGATAAAATCATTCCATACAAAATCTCCGCTAACAGTTGTCTTGATACCCTGTGCAATTCCCATCACAACAAGCATAGCAGTTTGAGAAAGTAAACCTATCAAATATTTCGCAGAAACAAGCTGCGTTTTTGTATATGGCATTGTACCACTATACTGCATCCATCGACTTCTCTCATCATATCCAAGTAAGTTAACTGGAATCATCCCACACAGCAGACAAGGATAGAAAACGAAGAACATATTGCCTTTGCTGGCAAGGGAAAGAACAGTAAATATAACAAGAACCAAGCCGATTACAGCATAGTTAAGATAATGCTTTGTAAAGCTTCTTAATTTCTTTTTCATTATACCTTCTCCCTTCTCTTCTTACCGAGGAAGCCTGTGGGCTTAACAAGAAGCACGATAATGAGAATTGCAAATTCAATTGCGTCTGTGTAGGGTGTGATAGCAGGTATCATACCGCAGATAGCCTCAATAAAGCCAAGCACAATACCGCCAACCATAGCACCGGGAATAGAGCCGATACCACCGATTACCGCAGCGGCAAATGCCTTGATACCGGGCATAGCACCGAATACAGGGCCAACGTTCTGAATCTTGAAAACAAGGAACGCACTGGCAACTGCAGCAAGGGCTGAGCCGATTATAAAGGTTATCATGATTATAAAGTTTACATTAATGCCCATAAGCTGAGCTGCGCCTCTGTCCTCAGAAACCGCAATCATAGCTCTACCTGTCTTTGTGTACTTAACAAAAAGTGTAAGTCCAACCATTACGGCAAAGGAGCAAAGTATTGTGATAAGTGTAAGAACGCTTATCTTTACCGAGCCCAGACTGATATCACCAAGATTAAAGGTAATACCCTTGGACTCTGAGCCGATAAATATCTGCGCCGCACTCTGAAGAAGCTTACTTACACCGATAGCTGTAATAAGAACTGCCAAGGGAGATGCGCCTCTTAGTGGCTTATACGCAGACTTTTCAACAACTATACCTACGACAACGCAGAAGATAATGGAGGCGATAATACCTACAATAGGGTTAATGGGGAAGAAAAGCACTATTGTATATCCGCCGACCATAATAACGTCACCGTGGGCAAAGTTAAGCATTTTTGCAATACCGTATACCATTGTGTAGCCAAGAGCTATCATAGCATAGGTACCGCCAATGCTTAAGCCGTTTATTATCATCGTAATAAATTCCATTTGTATGTCCTAACTTCTCTCTCGCATATGCGAATTATTGTATAAAATTGCCGACGCGTGAATGCGTCGGCAATTGCAACCTATGTTTAATTAGCCGTTAGCGCCTAATTCTTTAACAACGTACTTAACAGCAACCTTATTTACTGTACCGTCCTCGTTCCAGGAAATGTCAGACTTATTACCGTTCTTACATTCGCCTGTTACACCGTGGAATACGAAGGAATCACTTGTGAACTGGTTAAGAAGGATTTCTGAATAATCCTGTGCGGACATTGTAGCAGAAATTTCCTCACCTGAAGCCTTAAGCGCCTCTACCATTGCATATACGCAGTCGTATGCAGCAGCACCGAACTGGTTAAGGGGCTGGTTGGGATACTTAGCCTGATATGCCTTGATGAAGTCAGCAGCAGGACCGCTTGTAGATGTGGAATCGAAGTGTGAAAGGTAGGAAACCTCCTGAGGAATGGACTTGATATCAAAGCCGTCAACTGCGTCAATACCGTCAAATCCGTCGCAACCGAAGTAAATAGCGTTATCCTTTACCTTACCCAAAGCCTGCTTCATAAACTGAGAAGCGGGATCGTAGTATGTAGGCATAAAGATGATATCGCAATCCTTAAGTGTTGTGATCTGTGAGTCGAACATAGCAGCATCGCCTGTGAAGGAAGCCTCAACAACTGTACCGAAGGAGGAAGCGAGATTAGCAACAAAGTTGTTCTTGATGCCTACAGAGTAGTCATCGTCAGCCTTGTAGAAGATACCAACCTTCTTGCCTGTGTAGTTGTCGTTGAAGTACTTAGCAGAGGCTGTACCCTGGTTAGAGTCTGTAAAGCACATCTGGAAGCCGCCGTCCTTGGAGGGAATATCGTCGCCTGATGCAGAGGGAGTGAGGTAGAAGATACCGTCCTCAAGTGCATAGCTCTTGAACTGGATACCGGGCGCTGTTGTTACAGTGCCGAGGAAGAGCTGGCAGCCACCCTCATAGAGTGTTGTGTATGTTGTGGAAACGAGTGTGGAATCATGCTTATCGTCAGCTGCAACGAGCTCAAGCATAATACCGTTTACGCCGCCTGCCTTATTGATTTCATCGATAGCAAGCTGAGCAGAGTTCTTAACAGCGACACCGTACATAGCAGCGCCACCTGTAAGAGGACCGGAAACACCGATCTTAATGGTTGTGTTGTTCTCAGCATAGTTAACTGTGCCACCGCAGGAAGCGAAGCAAGCAACTACCATAACAGAAACAAGAACAAGGCACAAAACCTTAGCAATTGTCTTTTTCATTGTGATCTTTTCTCCTTAATATTAAAAAAATATACTCTATTATATCACACACGATTTTAAATATCAATCTGCAATTTTAACAATTTTTTGTATATTTTTTTGTGAAAGTTGCATATAAATTCACTATTCGGTATGTAGATTATCCAAAAAATCCTCTCCCTTAGTGGATACATTAACAATTATACGTCCACGCCTTTTGGCATACCTTACGGTTTGCGCCGTTCCGCTTCTTTCAAGGCTGTTCAGGTAGCATATGCAGAGGTCGCAGGCGTCTACCATTTTATAATTCCGTTCCCTCATACAGCCGTCGTAATAAGGCCTTGCAACCTTATCGACAAGGTCTGCCCTTGCGAGAATTTTATTGTATTCCCGTCTTTGTGACAGGCTCCATCTTTCCGACTGATTGCTGCACGGCAGATACATATGAAGCTGAATATGAGGATATATCTCCTTGAATTTCAAAACAAGCTGTGCAGAAAGCATATCAAAGCCAAGGGCTCCCCCACAGATAAAGGTGTCACAGCCCTGCTTTATCGCCTTTTCTATACATCTTATCAAACGGTTTTTATCAAGGTCATCGCCTACTACCCTGTGACCTGTAAAGCATGCTGATTTCATCTTCGCCCTCCCTATCCTTGATTAACACCTTTATTTTATCGTATAAGATGTAAAAATTCAAGAAAATCGTTCTACTTTTTTCTTTAAAAACAGATTACTTACTTCTATTTTTCGGAATTATCCACGCTTATCCCGTAAAAAAGCCAAAATACAAGAGCGTAAAGCGACAAAATAATCGGTTTGACGGTTGTATAATTAGGAAAATATATGCAACTTCAGGAGGCCTTATGAATAAGGAAGCTTTAAATTTCAGAAAAAAGGTGGCAGCCTTTAAATACAAGGCTGAAGCTAAAATGATTTTAACAGAGTGTATTCTCTTTGCGCTGGGCTTTTTCTTGACACCTATTAAATTTATTTTCGATATTTACCCCTTTGGCATCGCCCTTGTTGCGTCCTGTAAATCCTTTGCACCCTTTGTTTACGCAGGGAGCATTGTTGCTGTGCTTTACAGAATGGACGCAAATTTAACCTACATTATCGCCTTGTCAGCACTTCTTGCCCTGCGTGTGGCAGCCTCTCTTCTTATGAATTGGGACAAGCATTCAAAGTCGGGGCTTAATATGGAGGGCAGACGGGAGCTTTTATTCTCATTTTTTACGGAAAATGTGGGCGTACGTGTTTCTCTTTGCGCCTTTTGCGCCCTTGGAATAGGGATTTACTCCACTCTGCGTGCCGATTTTTCATACTATGAAATTTTTGTTCTCATCTTCTTTACCGTTGTAGCTGCACTTATGTGTATCGCACTTTGCGGTATTTACGAAAGCAAAAGGGATTCTTTGTTTCTTATAGGGATATGCGCCCTTGCCTTTATGGTTGTGTATGCCCTTAAGGGTATTGAGCTTTTCACCCTTGATATTTCCATGATACTTTCCTATTCAATTATTCTCTACGCATCAAAAAATATTTCTCCTTCAAAAAGCGGAGCACTGGGCGCACTTTTCGGCATCGCACAAAAAATAGCCTTTTCCCCTATTTTCGCTATTGCGTCTCTGATTTCAGGATTTCTCTGGCGATTTTCCACCTATCTTGCCATAATGTGCGCTTTTATTGTCAGCGTAGGCTATGGGATATTCACATCAGGCTATGAGGCAATAGTTTATCTTGTGCCGGAGCTTCTTTTCTCCTCGCTTATTATGTATCCCATTCTTCGCTTTGAGGTGCTGCCCCGTCCTACCTTTGCAACGGAAAGCGCCGACAAGGTGACGGTGCGTGAGGTTTTATCCCGTGAGAGAGATACCAACACTAAGGAAAGCTTTAAAAGAGTCAGTGCATCCTTAAAGGAAATATCAAAGATGCTCTTCGATTTCGGTAACAGTGAAAGAGTTGTCAGCATTGATACAAGATATGACAGCTGTCTGCGTATTTGCGAAAGCAACTGCTATTCCTGCCCCAAAAAAACTATTTGCTGGGAAAGAGATGTAGCCACTACCAAGGAAAACATTGACAAAATGAGTGTGGCATCCTATTACAACAAAAGCGTTACAAAATCAGATATTGACGAAAAATTCCTGCACCGTTGCCCGAATATTGATACAATAATTGAAAAAATCAACGCAAAATGCAGAGATGAGGACGAAAATCTTATTAAAAACGATAAATTTGAGGTCAGCGGTAAGGACTATGAAAATATATCAAGAATGATAGATTCTGCCATTTGCAAAATTGATAGCGATGACTACTGCGATGAGCAAATGTCCGACAAGGTCAGCCGTGCCCTTGATGTAATTGGACTTCGTTACGGTAATGTTCGGGTGTTCGGTGACACAAAAAAGCGAATTATCGCCACAGGTGTGGATATGGAAAGCTCCAAATGCAACACTCCCACCCTTGTTTCCACCCTTGAAAAAGCACTGATGTGCAAAATTACTCCTCCCCTTTTCGAGGGAAGCTCACCTTACGCGATTATGACATCAGAAACTACAAATAAATACGAGGTTGACAGCTCAAAATCGTCTGGTAAAACAGATACAGAGGAGCAAAACGGCGACACTGTGTCCACCTTTTTGTCCTCTGACAACAAATTTTATATGCTTATCTGTGACGGAATGGGCACAGGAAAGGAGGCGTCTGTAACATCAAGAATGTGTGCAGATTTTATAAGAAAGCTCCTTATTTCCAACCCCGACAAGGAAATTTCTCTATCCATGGCAAACAGCTTTATAAGGAATAAAAGCCTTGAATGCTCATCAAGCGTGGATTTGCTTGAAATCGACCTTGCTACCGGCAAGGGTAGCTTTATTAAGAGTGGGGCTGCCCCCTCCTTTGTTAAGCGTGGGGACAGAGTATTTAAGCTCCACTCAAAGACTGCTCCCATCGGTATTATGAAAAATCTTGATGCCGAGCAGCTGGACTTTAATCTGCAGGAGAACGATATAGTCCTTATGGTAAGCGATGGGGTGTGTCAGGACGAAAGAGATGCCGAGTGGATAAGCGCTCTTCTCTCCTCTACTGAGGAATATTCAGACACTCTGCCCGATAAAATCCTTGCAAGGTGTAACGAAAGAGGAATGAAAAAGGACGATCGAAGCGTTTGCATTGCCACGGTGCGCTCTGCAGTTGAATAAAAAAAGCCTTGACTTTTTGTCAAGGCTTTTAGAATTCTTTCTTAATTTGCTTTTTTCTTAGAAGCAGGCTTTGTTACGATAGCTGCATAGATGCAGATAATCATAGCTGCAAGCATAATTGCGGCAAGAACCCACTGAAGATGCTTAGCTGTAAAGAGGGGCTTAACAAAAAGGTATGTGCCGAAGGTGATAAGCGCTACCGCTACGGCAACTGCCCAAAGAGGATATTTTGTGTTGCTGCCTCTGAAATAGTATGCACGGAATACCTCAATTGTGCCTCGGCACCACATAATAGCGCCAACGATTTCACAAGGGCCACCGAGATTTACAACCTTGAACTGTGAAAGCACACAGCCAAGAGCGATAAGTGCAAGAAGTGCAAACTCAATAATTGTAAGAATCTTGATTACACCGTTTCCACGTGCCACCTTTTTAACAAGATAGGTGCAAAGATATACTACAATAAGAACTGCGATAAGAAGGTCTATTGCCTTTGCGCCCCAGCTTTTGAAAAATACATCTGTTCCACTCCAAAGAGGTGCGAATACTACAGCTGCCATAAGGCAGATTGCAGCAAGTACATAATAAAGCCAGAAGGCCTTTGTTTTCTTAAATGATAAAAGCTTCATATTTCTCCTCGGTCTGCCCTTTCGATTTGCCTTTTGACATAGGCCGACCTTATTTTACAAGTTATTTTAACATATACGTATTTAATTGTCAAGATTATTAAAATCTATTGACAAAAATTTTTAAAGGGGATATAATGAAGAAAAAACCGACGGACTGGAGTATCCCCTAAGGGTGCATCAGCCCTATTTGGCGTTATATATAAGGGCTGTCTTAAGACAGCCCTATCAGTCCTTGCAAAGGAGATAGAATGAATACAAAAATACTTCTTGACCCAATAAAACAAACTAAGGAATATAAAGAGCTTGTCAGCCGACTTGATGAGCTTTACAAGGACGGAAAAAAGCTTCCGTTACTTGTAAACGGAGTAAGCGGTGGCGCTGCCTTTGCCCTGATTTATTCACTTATAACACATATAAAGAGCGGATATCACAAAACCGCTCTTCTTCTGGTGCCTGAGCAGAGAGAGGCAAACAGGCTTAACGATTTTATTATTAAGTGTGGCCTTAATTCCGCATTTTATCCCTACAGGGATTTTAACTACTACGATATGACCTCCTCCCACGAGCTTGAGTATGACAGGCTTAAGGCGCTTTGCGGTATTCTTTCCTCCTCTCTTGACTGCGTGGTAACAACTCCCGATGCCCTTTTACAGTACACTATGCCAAGATGTGAGCTTGAAAAGCGCACCTTCCATATTGATATGCAAACTGCCGTTGATATTACGGAGCTTGTAAAAAAGCTTACCGAAACAGGCTACCAGATTTGCGAAATGGTGGAAAGCGCAGGACAGTTTGCCGTGCGTGGCGGTATTGTTGATATATTCCCCACAGGCGGAGATTTCTATTTAAACGGTGAAAAGCGTGAAAATCTTCCTATACGTATAGAGCTTTTCGGCGATGAAATTGACAGAATGGGAGTTTTTGACCCTCTTACTCAGCGAATGAGCGAAAATGTTACCTCCTTTACCGTTACCCCCTCAAAGGAAATAATCGCAGATGAGGAAGCAAACGCCAAAATAATCGAAATTATCGACACTCTCCTTGACAATTCTCCAAGCGAGGTGACAACTGCCGAGCTTATGCGTGAGCGCTTTTCTGCTCTGCACGGCACATCTCTGTCCTTTTATGATAAGTTTATTTCTGTTATTTATCCGAAAAAGGAATGTCTGCTTGACTATTTTGATAGCACCCCCTGTGCCATTTTATCGGACATTGCAGGTATCAGGGAAAAGGCAAAAACAAGCTATGAGCTTTCCCTTATTGCATCTAAGGCGTTGGTTGAAAACGGACTTTGCACGGGGGACGTGGCTGATTTCGGCGCTGCTGCCGAAAAAATTGAGAGCTTTATTTCATCTCACATAGCCGTATGCATTGACAGATATACCGTTACACACATTAAGGAGTGCGGTGGCATCTACGATTTTAAGGTTAAGGCGCTTACTCTTCGTGACGGCTCTCTTAACTTTGCCGTTGATGAGCTTAAGGCTCTTACTGAGGACGGATATGCCTGTGCCCTTGTCTGCAGAACGGAAACAGAGCTTAAGGGTGCAATAAAGACCTTAAACGAATATTCCGTCCGTTCCTATCAGTATAGCGAAGAAAACGGGCTAAAGGCAGGGTACGTATGCGCCCTTTGTGACAGCTTTCCCGAAGGATATGAGCTTCCCTTGTCCAAATTTGCCCTCCTTGTTCTCTCCTCAAGGTCGGAGAGGCTTAATGTAAAAACAAAGAAAACAAGGAAGTTTGCAAAGAATGCGGGAGAAAAAATTCTCTCCTACGCAGACCTGAACGTTGGCGACTATGTGGTACACGCATCCTACGGTATAGGCAGGTATCTTGGTATTAAAAATCTCTGCGCCCTTGGTGCATACAGAGATTATATAACTATTGAGTATGCAAACAATGATAAGCTGTTTTTACCTGTTGACCAGCTTGATATGGTTTCAAAATATATCGGCGCCAAGAATGAGGACGGCGAGGTTAAGCTGTCCCGTATGGGTGGGGCTGACTGGAAAAGAGCTACATCCAAGGCAAAGGCTGCCGTTAAGGATATGGCAAAGGAGCTTATCGACCTTTACGCAAGGCGACAGAGGATTAACGGCTTCTCCTTTCTTCCCGACGGAATACTTGAAAGAGAGTTTGACTCCTCCTTTGAGTTTGACGAAACAGACTGTCAGAAGGACGAAATCGACGAAATAAAGAGCGATATGGAAAAGCCATATCCTATGGACCGTGTCCTTTGCGGAGATGTAGGCTACGGCAAGACAGAGGTTGCCCTTCGTGCAGCCATGAAGGCTGTGGCAAACAATAAGCAGGTTGCCATTCTTGTGCCTACCACTATTCTCTGCATGCAGCATTACCAGACTGCGTGTGCAAGATTTGCGGGAACGGGTGTTAATATTGAAATGATTTCCCGATTTGTAACCCCATCAAATCAAGCAAAGATTCTCCGTAAGCTTCGCCGTGGCGATGTGGATATTATAATCGGCACCCATAAGCTGCTTGGTGGCAGCGTGGAATTTAAGGACCTTGGCCTTCTTATTATTGATGAGGAGCAGCGCTTTGGCGTGGCGCAAAAGGAGAAAATCAAGAAATTGGTGCCTGATGTGGACGTTTTATCCCTTAGCGCAACACCTATCCCCCGTACGCTCAGCATGGCTATCGGAGGTATCCGTGATATGTCCGTACTTGATGAAGCACCGGGTGGCCGTCAGGGTGTACAGTCCTATGTCCTTGAATATGACGAAAATATTCTGAACGATGCTATCCGTAGGGAGCTGCACCGTGGCGGACAGGTTTTCTACCTTTATAATAATACTGAATATATATATAGAATTGCCGACAGGCTGAGAGGCCACTTCCCCGATGCACGTATCCGTGTTGCCCACGGACAAATGGACAGGGAGGATATTGAAAATATCTGGGCCGACCTTGTTAAGGGTGAGGTTGATATTCTTGTCAGCACAACTATTATTGAAACGGGAATTGATATTCCAAACGCAAACACACTTATTATTGAAAATGCAGATAAAATGGGATTGTCTCAGCTTCACCAGATACGTGGACGTGTAGGCAGAAGCCACAGACGTGCCTATGCATATTTTACCTTCCGACAGGGTAAGGCGCTGACTGAAATCGCTCAAAAGCGACTTGATGCAATTCGTGACTTTGCCGAGTTTGGCGCAGGCTTCAAGATTGCCATGCGTGACCTTGAAATCAGAGGAGCAGGTAATCTTCTTGGCGCTGCTCAGCACGGACATATGGAGGCAATCGGATATGACCTTTATGTTAAGCTTCTTAATGAAGCCGTCCTTGAGGAAAAGGGAATTTCCGTGCCGGAAAAATTTGAGGCTACCATTTCTCTCTCCTCCGATGCGTTTTTACCCGAAAGCTATATCCGTTCCAGCGCACAGCGTATGGATATCTACAAAAAGATAGCCCACATTGAAAACGATGAGGACTATAATGATATTATTGCTGAGCTTCAGGACAGATTCGGCAAGATACCGAAAAGCGCAATGACACTTATTACAGCATCTCTTGTAAAAGCATACGCATCACGGGCAAGGGTGAAAAAGGTGGAGCAAATGCGTGACCAGATTCGCTTCTATCCCGACAAAATCGACCTTGGCACTCTCTATCTTATGTCCAAGGTGGACGCATCCAAAATAAAGATAATGGGCGTTGGCAAAAACCCCTTTATCTGCTTAATGACCAAGTCCGGCGACCATTTGCTTACAGGAGCTAAGGAGCTGCTTAAGGTTTATATTGAAAAATCCAAGGAATCGGGGGCAACACTATAATGCTTGAAAATGTAAAATGGATAATTCATCCCGAAAATAAGCTTTATGAGCCTGTGTGCTTTATGCAGAGGCTTAATACTAGGGGGGAGATTAAGAGGGCTACTCTTAATATTACCACCCTTGGAGTTTACTATGCCACACTTGACGGAGTGCGTATAGGTGACTTTATTTTAGCGCCCGGCTTTACATCAAGAAAAAGGGTGCAATGCCAGAGCTACAATATTACAAAATCAGTACGTAACGGCTCTCTGCTTGAAATATCTGTGGCTGACGGCTGGTACAAGGGTAAAATCAACTTTGGCACCGATGAGGGTGGGCCCGAAAAGAAAAAAGCCCTTAAGGCGCAGATTATAATCGAATACAAAAACGGTGAAAGGGATATTATTTCTACTGATGAAAGCTGGCTTGTAAAGCGAGATACGGTGCGCTATGCAGAGCTTTACGACGGTGAAATAGTTGATGCTAATTTTGAGGACAGCTATGTAAATGCCATAGCATACAATGATGCGCCAAGGGTAGATGTAGTTAAGCAGCAGGGCGTTTATATTAAGGAGCAGGAGCGACTTAGCCCCTTGAGTATTTTTAAGGCTCCTAACGGAGATACAATTATTGATTTCGGTCAAAATCTTACAGGCTATTTTGAGTTTTGGGTAAATGCAAAAAAGGGCGACAGAGTTGAGTTTACCGTATGCGAGGTCCTTGATAAGCATGGCAATTTCTATAACGAAAATTACCGTGATGCCAAGGCAAGATTTGAATATATCTGTAAGGACGGATACAATTGCTACAAGCCACGTCTTGCATTCTGGGGCTTTCGCTATATGAGGGTGGACGCATTCCCCTGTGAAATTACACCGGATAATATAAAAGCAATAATTGTCCATTCCGATATTAAGCGCACAGGATATTTACATTCCTCAAGTCCCTTGCTTAATCAGCTGTTTTCTAATATAATTTGGGGTCAAAAGGGTAATTTTCTTGATGTTCCAACAGATTGCCCCCAGAGAGATGAGCGTCAAGGCTGGACAGGAGATGCCACCGTATTTTCGCGAACAGCATCATATAACTATGATGTGGAGCAATTTTTTACCAAGTGGCTCACCGACTTAAGACTTGACCAAGGGAAGAAAGGTAACATTCCGAATATAATTCCACAGACTATTTGTTGGGACTGGTCCACTACGGAAAATACGGGCGCTGTATGGGGTGATGCATCTACTATTATTCCCTATCAGATGTATCTTACCTACGGAAGCAAGAATATTCTTAAGCGTCAGTACACATCAATGTGTAAATATATTAAGTATATTACCGACCACACAAAAACAAAATACCTTTGGACAGGCTGTGACCAGTTTGGCGATTGGCTTGGTCTTGATGCCCCTGCAGGCAGCTACCGTGGTTCTTCAAATGAGGACTTTATCGCCTCTGTATTCTATGCCCATTCAACAAGTCTTGTTTATAAGGTGGGCAAAATTCTTAACAAGAATGTGGACAAGTATAAGTCCCTTTATGAAAGGATTCTTGCTAAAATAAGAGCTACATTTACGGAATACAAGACGCAGACCGAATGCGCCCTTGCCCTTTATTTTGATATTGCTACCGATAAAAAATCCGTAGCAAAGCAACTTGCCACTATGATTAAGGAGAACGGAAATAAGCTTAAAACAGGCTTTGTAGGTACACCCTATCTTCTCCACGCCTTGTCACAAAACGGCTATGCCCAGGTGGCTTATGATTTGCTTTTACAGGAGCAGTTCCCCTCCTGGCTTTACTCGGTCAAGCAGGGCGCAACTACCATCTGGGAGCATTGGGACGGTAAGAATGAGGATGGGGATTTCTGGTCCTACAGAATGAATTCCTTTAACCATTATGCCTACGGCAGCGTTGCCGACTGGGTTTATATTGAGGCTTGCGGTATCCACACCGTTGAGGATAAGCCCGGCTTTGAGGAGGTGCTTATTTCTCCCATTCCCACAGATAAGCTTGACCACCTAAGCGCAAGAATTGATACAAGACACGGCACAATTATCTCAAAATGGTATCACTTCGAGGGTAAAGTGAGATACGAAATTACCACTCCCGTTAATGCCACCATTATTATTGATGGCAAGGAGCATAAGGTTAAGGCTGGTACATATATTTATTAAAAGAAAAAGTCGCTCAACCGAGCGACTTTTTTATTATTTGTCTGTTCTACCTATAAGATAATCTACCGTCACTTTAAAAAAATCTGCTAATTTTCCCAAGGTATATATATCAGGTTCTCTCTCTTCTCTTTCATATCTAGAATAAACAGTAGGGGAGCACATAATATATTCTGCAACATCTTTTTGTGTCGCTCTGCATTTAATTCTCAATTCTTTTAACCTCATAACGAACACCTCACTTAATGATAATATTCGTCATCATCGTCATCAAAATAATCATCATTATGGTCATTATTTTGTTCATTGTAAAAATCTGATGAAGTAAATAAACTCTCCATTAAAGATCTTAATACTTCATAAGATACATC
The DNA here is from genome assembly GCA_017457545.1 of Clostridia bacterium. Next base: position 6,555 of record JAFTHF010000236.1, on the reverse strand, counting down.
TTTTTTTCCGTGTTTTTTTGAGGAATACTCACCATATGCATAATAACCGTCCGCTTCACATCTGCAGAACCATATTGGATTACCGTTATGATCATATCTTTCCTCAAAATAATAATAAGGCTTTTCTATACATCCTTTTTGATAAAGTTCTTGTAATTGATTTATTGCTGTATCAAATTCCGGATAACCAACTTCATCATAAACAGTTATTAATTGATTTGTTTTAGCAAGATATTCATACGCAGCCTTACATGCAAGCATACGAGCTTCTTTTTTTGAGTAAGCAATTTCTCTAAAATATTTAATACTTTCCGAAATTTCCAAAATACACTCATATCCGTCTTCGGAAATTTGATATTCAAATGATGGTACAAAATCACGCTTCCTACACCATATTTGAATTTCATCAATATAATTAATGGATTCTTCAGCATTATTTATTAAGTTTTCAAGTCCTAACATTTTCTCAACAACATTTTCGAGCTCGTCCATATCCCAATTGGAGTCGATTGCCACAGCGCCAATTATAGCTTCAAATAAATCTTCCTTTACAGATGCTTGATTCTGTATTTCAAGCCCTATATCGCCGTTACCTAAAAGCAAATAATCCTGTAATTCTAAGAAATCAATTCTTTCTGCAAGAGTTTTTTTGCAAATTAATTTCTTTTTTAATTCAGTTAGCTGTCCTTCTGTTTTATTGGAAACATATTTTCCGTTATTACTACGTGATCCAAAATGCTCCGATAAGTTTTTCATAACAACAATTTCAAGAGCTTTATCTCCATAAAACTCCAAAACCTCATTGTTATATGCGCCGTTTCCCTCTTCTGAGTAGGATTTTCTTGTGAACGCTTGTCTTAATAATCGAATTTCTTCAAATTCATAATCGATTACCTGCTGGATGTAAATTAATTCTTCGTTTGTTAAGTTATTCATAAATAAAATAACCTCCTTGTAAAATTTCTACAAGAAGGTATAAGTATAGCCCCGACAAAAAACACTTATCCCAGTGCATTTCGGGGCACAAACATATAAAAAGCAAAACATAAAAGAAAGTTATTTGAAGCAACCACTTACATAGTTGGTATCAAATTGAAAATTTTATGCTAGGCGTTTTAAATCCTCATACCTCTTGTGCTTTAATTATATCACTACTATTTTGCTTTGTCAAGAGGTTAATACTATCCGTTTTGGACAGTCGTTGTCCTATGACAGGACAATCTATAAAATTCTTACTTTTAATACACTTTACCGAAGGTAAAATTTCACTCACGGAGTGAATTTCACTGTGAAGCAATTTCACTTTACCGAAGGTAAAATTTCACCCGTAACCGTTATAATCAAATAATAAAACCGCGCTTCTTTACGAAACGCGGTTTTTGATTATTTGATTATTTAATTACAACGGTTACGTCGTGCTCGCCGTCTGCAAATGCAGGGATAATATTGCCGTCAATAGCCTTACCGTCAACTACTACGGATACTGTCATATCCTTGTACTTAACGTCTGCATTGTCGATAGTAATATTATATGTAGCTCCACGGAAGCTACGCTTCATTGTACCCTTAGCAAAGGGAAGATGAGGATCTACTACAAGTCCTTCGTATGTAGGACGAATACCCATCATATAGCTTTCCATTGTGTTGGTGTACCAAGCAACAGAGCCTGTGATCCAGCTGTATTCCATCTGGAATGCGCTGTTCTTATGCTCAGGACCAAGGTAGCAGTTAGCAAACATAAAGGGTAAGCACTTGTTCTTGATCTCAGCGTTGTCGCCCTCAATGTAGCCGGGGGCAATCTTCTTAAAGAGCTCATATGCAAGGTCAGCCTTGCCGTACTTAAGAAGACCGAGAATCATCCAGATATTTGTATGTGAGTAGATTGTACCGTTTTCGCAGATGCCGGGCTCCATAGAAGAGATACGTCCGATTGTGGAATCGAATTCCTTATATGAGGGAGTAAGAAGCATATAACCAACAGGTGTTGCCATATGCTCATCCATAGCCTTAATAAGAGTATTTGCTCTTTCCTCGCTTGCCACACCTGAAATAAGTGACCAGCACTGAGGCTCCATAAACATCTTTGCGTACTTGTTTTCGTTTGAGCCAAGAGGCTTGCCTGCGTCTGTGTAGCAGCGACGGTACCATTCTCCGTCCCAAGCGTTAGCATTGATAGCCTTAACGATTGCTTCACGTCTTGCAAGGTAATTCTTTTCCTTAGCCTCATCCTTCATGAACTTAGCAAGCTCTGCCATTTCAAGAAGTGCCTGAGCATAAGCGATGGAAAGCCATACGCTTTCACCCTTACCCTCCTTACCTACGCCTGTAAGTGAGTCATTCCAGTCACCGAACTTGATAAGAAGAAGGTCATGCTCACCCTTGTTGGATTCAAGGAAGTTAAGTGCTCTGTCCATATGACCGAGGATAGTAGCCTCTCCCTCATCTCTGAAGGGAACAACCTCGTTAAGGAAGTCGATATCGCCTGTCTCACGAAGGTATGCGGTAAGTGTAAATTCAAGCCAGAGAGCTGAGTCGGAGTAGGGCTTAGTATCAACAGGGTTCCAGCCACGAACAGCCATACCGCTTGCGTACTGATTAGCAACTGCCTCCTTAAGAATCTCTCTTGTTCTGTCTGTCTTAAATGCAACTACGCCGAAGCCGTGCTGAACAATGTCACGGTATCCGTTGTAGCCCCAACGGCACCAGGTTGCGCCAAAGTTGGTTGCATGCTTGCCCCAGAAGTTGATAAGACGGTCAAGATGCTCATCCTCTGTGGTAATGTGATTCTGTGTGTAAAGTGCCTTGTAGTAGGATTTAACCTCCTCAAAGTACTTTTCCTGATTAAGAAGATACTTTTCCTTAAAGGGAACGGAGTCCTTTTCCTCCTGTCCGATACCGAGGATAAGGGAAATATCCTGCTCCTCGCCAACCTCAAGCTCCATATCAAACTGGAGTGAGCAGATAGTTGCGTTAGCTGAGCCGATAGAGTTCTTAGCGCCGCCCTCTCTTACTACCTGAGGTGCGGAAAGTGTACCGTAATCACCAACAAATGCGTTCTGGCATCCGTCAGAGCCTACAATTTTCTTGTCAGCTACCATAAATGCTGTAAGATAGTTATGAGGCTTAATGAAGGGGTGCTTTGTCATATAGAAGGTGTTCTCGTTTTCGTCAAAGCGAGTAGCACGGTAGAAGGTGTCACCGTAGCTGTCAAAGCCCCACTTGAACTTAAACTGAATCTGGCTATATGTGAAGATAGAATATGAACGCTTCTTTGTGCCCTCATTCTTAAGAGAAAGCTTCCAAAGCTCGCAAGCGTCCTTGCCTACGGGCACGAATACTCTCATCTTAGCAAGAGTGTCGGCTGTCTTGTTTTCAATAAGTGTGTAGCCCATACCCTGAGTACACTTGTAGGACTGATAGGGGTGGCACACAGGCTCCCAGTTAAGTGTCCAGAACTCGCCTGTTTCATTGTCTCTTACGTAAACAAGACGGTTGTAAAGGTGATCCTTGCCGAATACGTCGTAGTCACAGATACGGCCTACACCTGTATAAAGCTGAATGCCCTCCTTACCGTCAATCTGGTAATCGAAGCAGCCTATACCTGTCTGATGCACGTTTGCATAGCAGGAATCGTTGAAAAGAAAGTTGTCAAAGGGACGGGGAGTTGCGGGAGAGGTGATAATAAATTCATCGCCCGATTCGTTAAAATAACCGTATTTGTATTCCATTTTTTATCTCCTATATAAAACGAAATTAGTTATCAATCCTTACGCCTGTTACAAGCTTGATAAGTGAATCCTGAAGATAGTCAATAACCTGACCTCTTGTTGTATCAAATACTGTTTTTGTTTCTTCCATTACTACTGCGCCGTTAACGGTCTTGCCCATAGTATTTCTCATCATAACATACTCAGAGGAAATCTGGTAGTATTCAAGAAGCTGTACTCTACCGTCGTTAAGCTCAACGTAAAGTGTGAAAAGAAGATTCGCATCTGTTGCCTTCTCTGCGATTTCAGCCTCTGTCATTGCGTTAAAGCGAGAGGGGATAGGATGTGCGATAAGCTGGTAATAGAACTTGTTGAATTCCTTGCCTGTCGCCATTCTTTCGTCCTGATAGCTGCCGTTTGCACTGGTAATCATAAGAATATCAATATCCTTGGTAGCCTCGTGAACGTAGTTTGTATAGTAGGTATCCTGGAACATACCGCCGTCATTCTGGAGCTTTCCGTCCTTCCAGGTGCCGATAGGAGCCTTTACGGTAACGGACTTAACACCGGAATACTGCTCGTCAGGCTTAATAGCCTCGCTAAGACCTGCGCCAACTGTGTTGGTAGCTGCCCAGTTAAGAACGGACTCTTCGCTGAATACAGTGGACTCAATATCCTTAAACTGATTCTGAGGAACGAATGCCTCTCTGGGTATTCTTACAAGAAGAGGTGTGCCTGCCTGATATGCTAATGTATAGTAGTAAATCTCCTCGGTTTCGGGGTCTGTCTTAGGCGCACTGATAAAGAAGGAGCTGATTTCATCACCGTTCTTATCACGTGCGTTGATAATATAACGGAAATCGTCATCGCCAAGACCGTACTCCTTAAGAAGCTCCTTGCTTGGGTCAATTGCAACAACAAGGTCACCAAGGAAGCTTGTATAGAAGAGGTCGATTGCGTTAACTACATAGTCGGCATCTGCCGCTGTGCTCTTAAGAATGTTACCCTTATCATCGAATACATGGCAGGTATAGCTTGTGCTTTCTGTGCCGTCTGCATTAGTTGCAGGTGCACCTGTAAGGTAAATAATAGGCTTAAGCTCTCCCTTAAGATAGCCCTGTGTGATAGAAAAATGTGTAATTTCTATCATTGCCTCAGAGGAGGTTGCATATCCCGCATAAATAATGGGGGAAATGTATTCATTAAGGCCAAGAAGAATTGAGCCCTCGGCAGCGCTTGAAAATCTGTATACGCTGTTTCTGCCGTCTATGGCAACATAGAAGGTTCTGTTAGCTGTGAATGTGGCATAGCCGATTCTTAATACGTGACTCTTTGTAGATCCGTCTGCATCCTTGTAATATACGGTCATTGTAGCCTGACAGGTGTCGGGGGTTACACCGTATTCCTTCATCTGCTCATCTGTAAGATTTCTGAAGGGGGTATTATCTGCAGAAAGAGGAGCTGTGGCATAGGAGAGAATGTAGCTGAAGATAGACTCATCAAAGGCAAGCTTTTCATAGCCCTTAATCTTAGTTGTCATCTCGCCCTTGGAGTTTTTCTCGCGAACAAACTCATACTCACTCTTTGTATTCTTGATATGAACAGAAACAATGGCGTCATTCTCTAAGGGTGCATAAACAGTAAGTCTGTTATTGAATATACCCTCTCCGTCCTGAGGCTCAGGTGATTCTATATCATCATCAAGAAGGGGTGCAACTACTACAAAGTACACTACCACAAGGGCAACAAGAAGAACTGCCAGTGATATTAGTACAATTTTATTCTTTGTCATTTGAGTTTTCTCCTGCGAATTGTTACTGCACCGTAAATAATGCAAGCCACGGGAAGAACGCTGGAAATAAGAATTGTAATTGTTCTAGCCTGTGTCTGTGTGATTTCAAGGTCATAGTTGATAAATGTCTTGAAGTCGATATTTACAAGTGAGGGTGTATCCTCTCTTGCAGCAAGTGTATGGATAAGCGCATCCATCATCTTGCCGTTTGCCGCATTGCTCTTTGTAAGATTTTCGTTAGATGCGAAATCGGAAACAGCACACATAAGGAAGTATGAGTAGCTGTGTCTCATATTGATCTTGTTGGTCTCAACCGCAGATGTAACTGTCATAAGGTTGTAAACGCCCTTTACGCCGTCAAGCTCTGCATTAGCGCTTGTGGTGATAAGAGGCATTGCATACATTGTGTAGTCCTTCTCCTCGTATCCCTCGTCATTGTTGTAAAGAGGATTGAGAGTAAGTGTTGCAGCATTGCTGATAATAGCCTTTGCGGAGGCAAAGTCCTTAATAGTCTTAAAGTACTGTGAGGTTGCGTTGTTATCGGGAACTGTACCAAGGAAGGAATCCTTATTAGCAAGAAGTGTAGAGGGGTCCTTTACAGGAGCACCTGTAAAGATGGGGTTAACTGTTACACCGCACTGTGCCTCTGCAAACTCATAGAGATTGGAAAGGTCTGCATTGTAGGGTGCGAAGCAGAATACTGTACCGGAATTTCTGTAATATGCTCTCAATTTAGCTGTTTCGTCTGTTGAGAAGTCAAATTCAGGCTGATTGATTACAATAACACGTGCATCAGCGGGAACGTTCTCTGTACGGAGGTCGATAGGCTTAACCATATATCCGTTATCAACGAAAAGCTGCATAAGCGCCTTAGCATCGGGATTGATATCCTCTGATGTAAGGATTGTTTCTGCGCTGATAGGCTCACTCTTATCACTCCATGACTTGAAGGCTGTCTCACCGTGACCTATTGTGAAGTATACTGTGGGTGCCTTATCAAGAACAAGGCTGAGAATGCCGGATGTGAATGCCATTTCACCGTTGTAAGCATAGAGG
>JAFTHF010000235.1 GCA_017457545.1 Clostridia bacterium | reverse complement strand
TTTATTATGATTTATATATAAATTCATTGATTTTACTGGACTTTTATGGTAAAATTAAAGCAACGAAATATACAAGGAGAATAAAATGTATACTTTTGACAGACTTCATTACAGCATAAGAGGCTCATACCATGTTTGGGATGCTAAGGATAAGGAAACCTTGAAGATGGCATCTATTCACGGTCACGGCATGGATATTTTCAACGGTATGATGAGCATTAACTACGGCAAGGGCGCAAAAATGACCTTTGTTCCCCGTGAAATTACAGTTAAATTTGAGGGTGGCGAGCAGAATATTACTCTCTTCGGTACTGACGGTACATATATTAAAGGTAAAGGAAGAGATATTCTTGTTGAGTTTGCTAAAAAGGAAACAAAATTTGACTATCAGATAATTCAGAACGGTGTTATTGAGGTTTGCGATTTCAGTAACAACTGTAGCGTATTCTTCGTTCCTGTTAAGGGTAGCCTTAAGCTTGAAAAGGAGCGTATCCCCGGTAAGACTACTGCTGAGTACACTAACGTTCGTGCCTTCCCCGATGAGAATGGCGAATATGAATTTGCTATTGAAACAAGCGTTCTTGACAGCGGTGCTGTTGTAGCTAAGGGCATGAGCTATGAGTACTACGCCGACCTTAACGAAAAGGACTATCTCGCTTGGGAAAAGATGTTCAAGTGCAAAAACAAGTACGAAAAGGAATGCGCTTACATTATGTGGGCTAACACTATTGCAAGATGCGGTAACTTTGTAACTGATGCTATCGTAATGAGTAAGGCAGGCATGAGCAACGTTTGGAGCTGGGATAACGCATTCAACGCCCTTGGCCTTGCTGACATTGACTACCGTATGGCAATGGACCAGTTTATGATTATGTATAAGCATATTAACCGTGTTGGCAGAGTTCCCGATGCTATCTCCGAAAATCACAAGATTTGGAACTTTGTTAAGCCTCCTGTACAGGGTTGGATGTACAAGCAGATGATTAAGAGAAATCCCGAATTTGCTACTCCTCACGCTCTTGATGAGGTTTACTTTGATATGAAGCGCAACACAGACTGGTGGCTCAATCTCCGTGGCGCTGTTCCCTCCTACTATCACGGTAACGACTCAGGTCAGGACAACTCCACCTGCTTTGACAAGAGTGAGCATATCGAAACAGGAGAGCTTATTGCGTTCTTAGCTGTTCAGTGTCAGTTCCTTGCTGAGGCTGCTGAGGTGCTTGATTTCCATACAGACAAGGTAACATACGCAAGACTTGCTAAGGAGCTTGCAGAAAAGGCTGTTAAGGATTACTGGGACGGTGAAAAGCTGTTTGTTCGCCTTGCGGAAACAAATGAGCCTTACTACTGTAACTCGCTTATGCCCCTTCGTGTTGTAGTTCTCGGCGATATGCTTCCTAAGGATATTCAGGAATATATCGTTAAGCAGATTACAGAGCATCATCTCTGCAAGGGCGGTATCTCAAGTGAAGCTGTTGACAGTGAATGGTTTATTGAGGACGGCTACTGGAGAGGCGCTGTTTGGGCACCCGATGTTGTTATGTTTGTATATGCTCTTCGTGATCTTGGCTATAATGAGCTTGCTGATCAGATTGCAACAAACTACAAAAATTCAATTTGCAAGTACGGCTTTAACGAAAACTCCAGCGCAATTACCGGTAAGGGACTTCGCGCTAAGGGCTATGCTTGGGCTGCAAACGCTTATCAGGTACTTTAATATAATAAAAAGCGGCACTACGTGTCGCTTTTTTATTGTCAAAATATTTCCATTAATAAAATTGAATAATAAAAACATAATAATTACAGAGCGATTGCGACGAATGTAAAATAGTTCTGTTGACTGGGCGATTTTACGTAAGTCGCCCTTGCTCGATAATATAGATACTAATGAACAGGAGTTTACAAAATGGCAAGTAACAAGATTACTGTACCTGAAGCTAAGGCTGCAATGGATAAGTTCAAGATGCAGGCTGCTAGCGAGGTTGGCGTAACTCTTAACCAGAGCGGCTACAATGGCGAGCTCACATCTCGTCAGGCCGGTTCTATCGGCGGTCAGATGGTTAAGAAGATGGTTGAATCCTACGAAAATTCCATTAAGAATTCTTAACCTATTGAATTCAAAAAACAGACTGCCGAGGCAGTCTGTTTTACTTTTATTTTTCGGGCTTGTACTGAGTGATAGCCTTGATTTTTGACATATCAAACTTAGGTGCTCTTTCGTAGGTGTAAAGACCGTTTACCTCCTGCTCTACATCGTAAAGCTGAGTGTAGCAGAAGCCACAGATATAGGGGCTGTCAACAAGAGCCTTTGTAAGATACTCGTATCTGTCAAGAAATTCCTCCTCGGTCTTAGGACCGTTACCGTAGCCCCAGCCACCGACACCGTCTGTATCCCAACGGATTCCACCGTATTCGCTAAGGTAAAGAGCCATATCCTTGTAATTAATGGACTTCTGGTATCTGGAAACGCTCTCGTGGGACTTATCGTATTCCTCACACATTTCTTCCTTAGTGGGAGCAAGATATATCTTCTCAAACTCTTCCTTAGTCTGAATGTAGTCGTGAAGGTCATAAATATCGGAAACAACCTGATAGTTACCGCTTGTGCCTACGCAGGGACGTGTACTGTCTATTGCCTTTGTTGTATAGTAGAGAGCACGGATAAAGTCATCATTCTGATGTCTGTTATTGCAGTCCCATGTTTCGTTAAGAGGACACCAGCCGATAATTGAGGGATGATTGAAATCTCTATGGAGCTCTCTCTGCCATTCCATAAGGAAGGGAGCAAGCTGTTCCATATTGGAGCAATCTACGCCCCAGTTACCTGTTTCTCCGAATACAAGGTAGCCAAGCTTATCGCAGTGGTAAAGGAAGCGCTTTTCAAAGACCTTCTGGTGAAGTCTTGCACCGTTAAAGCCTGCATCAAGAGAGATATAAATGTCACGAACAAGCTCCTCCTCTGTTTCCGCTGTGTAGATACCCTTCTTGTAGAAGCCCTGATCAAGCACTGTGCGAAGATAGAGAGGCTTATTATTCAAAAGATAGTAGTTGTTATCAAAGGCTGTGGAGCGAATACCAAAGTAGCTCTTTACCTTATCCTTGCCATAAGTAAATTCAATATCGTAAAGGCGACCGTGACCAGCCTCCCAAAGATAAATCTCGTCAAGGGGGAGAGTTACACGGTTAACACCGTTATTCAAGGAAATATCAACACGTCCCTCCACCTTTCCCTCATATGTACATACTGCGCTAAGCTTTTCTGCGCCCTTAACGGCGATTTCTATCTGCACATTACTCTGCTCGGGAGAGGTGTAATATTTAACGTATTCGATGCGTGTCTTTTCTACATATTCAAGCCATACTGTCTGCCAGATACCTGTGGTTCTTGTGTAGTCACAGCCCATGGAATAGTAATTCTTGCTCTGCTTACCTGATGCCTTGTTTCTTGGGTGACCGTCTATTGCGCAAAGAGTAATAATATTCTCCTCTCCACGCTTAACATAAGATGTAATATCAACATCAAAGCCCACATATCCACCGATATTGTGGTATACCTCCTTACCGTTTATGTAAAGATAGCTTTCGTAGTCAACTGCGCCGAAATGCAAAATAACATCAAGGCCGTTATCCTCAATATTTAGCTTTTTAAGGTACCAAACACAGTTTAAAAAGTCTGTATCTCCTATGCCGGAAAGAACACTTTCGGGGCAGAAGGGCACCATGATTTCGGAGTTAAGAGAGGTTCTTTCAAAGAATTTTCTGTCTCTGCCACTAACTCCCTTATCCATTTCAAATTCCCATTTACCGTTTAAGTTAATCCAATTTTCTCTTTCAAATTGGGGATTGGGATGCTCGGGTCTTGGAATGTTCATATTATTTCTCCTTAAATTATAATTTCTTAAGTAGCGTTGAGGCGTAGGAAGCCATAAGCTTCTTTGTGCCTACTCTATCAAAGGCGATTTCATACAGCATATCCGAATTTGTTGAGGTTACGGATAAAACTGTACCGTCGCCAAAGGTAATATGGTTTACTCTGTCCCCTGCTGAATAGAGGGTAAGAGGCGCTGCGCTCTTTTTCGGAGCGCTATATGCTTGACCAAATGAATAGGCTTCCCGTGGTCTTTGGAAATAGCTATTCTGTGGCCTTCTGTTTATTCTCTGATAATCAAGGTAGCTTTCGTCTATCTCCTTAATAAATCTTGACAAGGGATTTCGCTGAGTCATACCGTGAATCATTCTTTCCTTAGCATA
>JAFTHF010000234.1 GCA_017457545.1 Clostridia bacterium | reverse complement strand
TTCAGTAGCCTCACCTGACCAGTATGTACGAACGTCAGCAAAAATCTGCGCTCTATGTGTAAGAAGTCTCATAAACAACATAGAAACACCGTTAAGAACGTCATTTTCTGTTGCTAGTGTATAAGGCTCTCTTGCGCCGTTGTGGTCAAATGTAGATGAAAGAAGTGCCTCGGGGTAGTCACAGTTGGGCCAGTGGTCAGTCCACTGTCTCTGTCCCTGGAAGCCACCTACAATTGCGTTGTGGCCCGCTCTTTCTTCTATAAATGCATCAGGAAGATTTTTGTTTCCTGCCATAAGGTCCTTTATGATGCAGTACATCTTAACAGTGAATTCCCACTGCTTATCCTTTTCTTCCTTAGTAAACTTAATCTTTCTGTCCTCGCCAAGGAATGAAACGGAATCGGGGTTATCGTCTCTACCCTCCTTGCAATGCTCACGTGACCATGCAAGTGCCTTCTGATATTCTTCCTCGTCGTAAATGCCCTCTTCCATTCTTCTGAGGATTTCAACCTCATCAACGGACTCTACTCTCATACCGAGGTAGCTTTCCATGAAATCCTGGTCCATAATGGAGCCGGCAATACCCATACACTGAGAGCCGATCTGGAGATAGGACTTGCCTCTCATTGTAGCAACTGCAATTGCTGCACGGCCGAAGCGAAGAAGCTTTTCCTTAACGTCCTCAGGAATTTCACCAACATCACCAACGTCCTGTACATCGTGACCGTAAATACCGAATGCGGGAAGACCCTTCTGCGCGTGACCTGCAAGAACTGCTGCAAGGTAAACTGCGCCGGGACGCTCAGTACCGTTGAAGCCCCAAACACCCTTGATTGTCATAGGATCCATATCCATTGTTTCTGAGCCATAGCACCAGCATGATGTAACGGAAAGTGTAATATCAACGCCCTCTCTTCTGAACTTTTCAGCACAAGCTGCAGCCTCAGGAACTCGACCGATGCATGTATCAGCCAAAACTACCTTTACAGGCTCACCGTTTGAGTAGAAAAGATTTTCCTCAAAAAGCTTCTTTGCTGCATTTGCCATTGCCCATACTGTAGGCTCAAGATTTTCTCTTAGCTGCATAGGGCCACGACGTCCGTCAATACAAGGACGAATACCGATTACGGGATATTCACCAACATATCTTTTTTCTGCCATTTTAGTTTTCCCCTTTAAAAATAATATTTTACTATTTTAATTATACTGTTTATTGAGCACAAAATCAAGATTTTTTTAATATTTTACTTAGTCTTCAAAATATTTAATTGCAAAATCTATATTTGTGGGTCCGTGAGGATGGTGATCGCACCCTACCTTTTTATCAAGATACAAAAGGTGGCTTAAGCCTGCATCACGGTATGCTCTTTCAAGTGCTATTCCGTTTTCCTCGTAAGGAACGGTCTTATCGCTGTCTCCGTATGCCATATAAATCTTAACCTTATTCTTTACAAGATCAGGAATCATATCAACAGGGTGGCCACGGAAGAACATAAGGTCACGCTTAGTCATTCCCCAGGCATTTTCAAATTCAACCCACATAGAGTCAAGCACATCGGGTGCATCACACATATTTGCAGGACAGCTGAAAAAGTTCATAACCGGTGCATCAATGTAAAGCGCCTCAATGCAATCGGGATATTTTGCTGCAAGAAGCACAGACATCATTCCACCGCAGCTCATACCGATGGTGATAACCTTATTTGAGATATTAAGCTCCTTTGCCATATAGTTGATAAATTCATACTGATCGGCAAGCTCACTGTCTGTACCCCAACGGTTACGGTTGGAAAGAAAAATCATTGTGTAGCCACGTCTTACAAATTCAAGCTGAAGATCGGGAAAAGCGCCAAAATATTCGGGCTTAAGAATAGTTTTACCGTTCTTTTTATCATCGGGTGGCAAAAGGGCGATAGCCTTTTTACCCTTGAATTCAAATTCTATCTGGGTATATCCGTCGCAGTTATATCTTGCTAAAATATCCATATTTTTCTCCTTTACGGCTTCATTAATTATATTATATAATTAAACCGTCATAAAGTCAAGAAAAAAGCGTGGTTTCCCACGCTTTTATCAGTTTTCCTTTTGAAGAAGCTTTTCTACTGCAGAGACTGTAAGTAAATAGCCTGCCACAAGCAAGGTAACTACAAGCTCCGGCAGCATATAAGAACCGTTATATACAAGGGAGTATACAAATGCGCCCATTCCCTCGGGTGCCCACTGCTTCCAGATGACCATGCCTGTTATAAAGTGACACAAAAATCTTATAAAAATAAGAATTCCAAAAACTATAAGTGTTCTTACTATGCTCAGCTTTTCGTCCTTCCTAGGAGATGCAAAAAATGACAGTCCAAGTATGGAAAAGGGTACTACGTAGTC
>JAFTHF010000233.1 GCA_017457545.1 Clostridia bacterium | reverse complement strand
TTACATTATTGACGAGGCGCATATGCTTTCCGACAGCGCATTTAATGCTCTTCTTAAGACTATTGAGGAGCCACCGGACCACGTGCTTTATATATTCGCTACTACTGAGCCCCATAAGATTCCCGCTACTATCATCTCAAGATGTCAGAGATTTGAGTTCCGTAGAATTTCTATGAGCGACCTTTCAGGCAGACTTATGTATATTGCATCTGAGGAGGGTATTGATTTAAGTGAGGAGGGCTCCGCCCTTATTGCAAAGACCGCACAGGGCGGTATGAGAGATGCCATCTCCTTAATGGAGCTTTGCGCAGGCTCACACAGACGAATTGATGCCGACCTTGTAAACGAAATTCTCGGTACAAGCTCCTATGACAAGATGTGCGATGTGGCAATGTGTATTGCAAATAAAAACTACGCACAGCTTTTCAAGATAATAAACGATATAGTTATTTCATCTAAGGATATTCTTGTTTTCTTCTCCGACCTTACCTCCTTTTACAGAGATATGACGGTGCAGAAATCCTGTGGCAGCTGTGACTATCTTGATTTGATTCCTCAGGAATACAAGATGCTTACAGAGGTTGCATCCTTATTTGATATGGCAACTCTGCTCTATCATTCACGCTTGCTTGATGAAGCATACGCGAATATGATGAAGAATCCTACAAACAAGCGCCTTACTGCAGAGCTTACGCTTATGAAAATGTGCGACTCCAAGCTTTCCTCATCAAATGATGCCTTGCTTTCTCGCATAACAGCCCTTGAAAACAAGCTTGCGCTTTTATCAAAGGGTGTTACAGCTACTGAAAGCGCACCTGCGCCTACAACCTATGCAGAGGAAATGAAGAATAAGGAGGTTGCCGAAATTCGTAAGGATAAGGCTGAGCCAAGGGAAGCGCCTCAGCAAAGAAGCGCTGAGGTTATAAATTGGAATGAGGTTATTTCCAAGGTGGGAGAAAGTGACCCTGCTGTTGAAAGCTTTTTAAAGAGCTGTAAATGCCACTATGATGAATCAAAGGAAATTTACCACATCACCTCTGTCCACAAGCTTATGGCAACTATGCTTGACAGCGACAAAAACAAGAAATTAATATTTGACGCTATGGTTTGCTGTGATGTGAATATTGATTCCGTAAAGCAGATTAAGGTGTCTTACCTAAATAACAAGGTTCAGGAATCTGACCTTGATGAGTTTTAATAATTAAGAAAGGCGGTATAGATTATGAAGGCTATGGTACCAAAGGGTCCCAGCATGAATGAGATGTTAAGACAGGCTCAGAAAATGCAGGAGGATATGGCTAAGAAGCAGGCTGAGCTTGAGGAAAAGGAATATGAGGTTTCCGCAGGCGGTGGCGTTGTAAAGGTTAAGATCAACGGTAAGCGTGAGGTTCTTAACATTGATATCGACCCCGAAATCGTTGACCCCGATGATATCGAAACACTTTCCGATATTCTCGTAGCAGCTGTAAATGAGGCTATCAAGAAGGTAAACGCAGACTCTGACGCTGAAATGGGCAAGCTTACAGGCGCTCTCGGTGGAATGGGTATGCCCGGTTTATTCTGATGGAACTACTTTTAAAGCCATTACAAGATTTAGCTGATAAGTTCCGTTCCCTTGACGGCGTTGGTAAGAAAAGCGCAATTCGTATGGCATTCTCTGTCCTCAATATGAGTGAGGACGATGCAGAAGCATTTGCCAAGGCTATTACCGATGCAAAGACAAAAATCTGTCTTTGTAAGGTGTGTCAGAGCATATCCGAAAACGATATATGCTCTATCTGTGCATCAGAAACAAGAGACCACTCTGTTGTATGCGTGGTTGAGGACGCACAGAGCGTTATGGCACTGGAACAGGTCAAGGAATACAACGGTGTTTATCACGTGTTAAACGGTGTTATCTCTCCTATGAAGGGCATTGGCCCCGATAAGCTCAAGATTAAGGAGCTTCTTGCAAGAATCAATGAGGAGGATATTGCTGAGGTTATAGTTGCCACAAATCCCACAGTTGAGGGTGAGGCAACTGCAATGTACATTTCAAGATTATTAAAGCCCTTTGAAATAAGGGTAACAAGGATTGCAAACGGATTGCCCGTGGGTGCAGACCTTGAATACGCCGATGAGGTTACTCTTTTCAGAGCAATCCAGGGCAGACGGGAAATTTAAAGCTTCGGGAAAACAATTATGAAATACACTTTTTTTGATATTGAGTGCGCCAATTGTTTTCAGGGACGCGGTAAAATATGCTCCTTTGGATATGTTATTACCGATGAAGGCTTCAATGTATTAGAAAAAGAGGATATTATAATAGACCCTCATTCAAAATTCCATCTTACAGGCAGAGGTAACAGACCCGGAATAGTGCTTGCCTACGATGAGCAGGAATTTAAGGCTGCGCCCAGATTCCCTCATTATTATAATAAGATAAGAGAGCTTCTTACTGACAAGGATTCCATTGTTTTTGGCTTCTCTGTTATATCCGATGCAGGATATGTAAAAAGCGAGTGCGAACGCTATAAGAAGGAAATTTTTGACTACGACTTCATAGATGTACAGAGAATTTTTACCGATATAAATTCTCTTTCCAACACTCCCTCACTGCTTCACGCAGCTGAGCAATTTGACTCCGAGGAAACACAGGACGTACATAAGAGTGACGACGATGCGTATCTTACTATGAAGGTGCTTAAGGGTATTTGTAATGCTACCTCTCTTTCCGTACCTGAGGTAATCGAAAAATATCCAAACTGTAAGTGCTGGTGCAAGGACGGTAATATTGATACCGAATATACAAAGTACAAGCTTATGCTTAAGGCGCAGAAGCTTTCCAAGATGGAAAAGCTTACTAACAGTCCGAGAAAGAACTGGATTTGCGCTTCTAAGGAAAATCATTATGAGTTTTCAAGATACTCCTCAAGAGTATTTGTAAACTTCAAGGCTGAAACAAGCCTTACAAAGAAAAAGGTTTGTATAAGCAGTCTTTATGAGGACCATCACTTTACAGAAATGATGAATATTGTATCGCTTCTTGCAAAAAACGGCGCCAGCTACACCTCAAGAGTTCAGAGCTGCAATTTATTTGTAGATTATGAGCTTCAGAACGGTAAGGGTGAAATATATCCCTGCTACCGTAGAAAAAAGCTTGAAAAGCTTATGGAGACAGAGGGTAAGGAGGCTGAAATAATCAGCTTTGGTGAGCTGCTTTCATTACTTAATGTAACTGAGGACAGCCTAAAGGAATTTGACCGTACTACTCTCTCACCATTTAAGAAAAAGCGCAAAATAAGGGCGAAAGCTTAAAAAACGGACGTTAGGAACGTCCGTTTTTTGCGTTACGATTTAATTAAATAAAAAAGCTGCGATTACAAAATCGCAGCTTTTATTTTTATTCGGCTGATATAATATAATAATATACGGGCTGTGCTCCGTTATAAAGAGTAATCTCAGCGTCTGTACCCTCTAATTTCGCCTCGAAGATATCATAAAGCGTCTGTGCCTCATCCTCTGTAACACCCTCGCCATAATATATGCTTACAAAGCTCTTGCCGCTTTCCTTAACCTTTTCTGCCAAGGCATCAAAGAGAACATTAAGGTCCTTATCGGAGCAAAGAAGCTTATCCTTATACAACGCAAGATAATCTCCCTCCTTAATATCCATATCGTCAAAGTTAGAGTTTCTTGCGGCGTATGTAATCTGCATTGTATCAACGCCAAGTATATTTTCACTCATACACTCTTTATTTGTATCCACATCAGCATCGGGGTCAAAGCCAAGCATTGCTGTAAAGCCCTGAGGTATTGTCTTTGTGGGAATAACGATTACATTCTTATCGGTAAGCTCTGCCACCTGATTTGCAGTCATTATTATATTTTTATTGTTGGGAAGAATGAACACGTTTTCAGCATCAACGCTTTCAACAGCCTTGAAAAGATCCTCAGTTGAGGGGTTCATTGTCTGTCCACCCGATACGATAACATCAACACCAAGCTCACTAAACATAGAATTGATGCCCTCTCCGTTGGAAACGGAAACAAAGCCGTAAGGCTTAAGCTCCTTTTTAGGAGCATCCTGCTCTACAAGCTTATTTGTATGCTGAGTACGCATATTTTCAACCTTTACAGTTTCGTAAATACCGTACTTAAGCGCCTCTCCAAGAACCTGATGAGGCTCATTTGTGTGAACGTGAACCTTGATAATCTCACCGTCATCTATCATAACAAGGCTATCGCCCATTCCGTTAAGGTAGGACTTGAGGGGTGAGGAATCCCTGTCCCCATCATGCTTTCTTACTATAAATTCTGTGCAGAAGCCGAAGGTAATATCCTCAGTATCAAATTCTGCAAAGTCAGCCTTTTCCTTAGTTGATGCTGACTCAGCCTTTGGCGCATAGGTTATGTTATCCTTATTAAGAGCGTGAAGCATTGCCTGCATTACAAGAAGCCAGCCCTTGCCACCTGCGTCAACAACGCCTGCCTTTTCAAGAACAGGGTTCTGATATACTGTATTGGCAAGTGCCTTCTCTGCCTCCTTGATTGCAGCAGAAAGCACGTATTCAAAGCTGTTTTCCTCCTTGGCAGCCTGTGCAGCTGCATCTGCGCAGCAACGCGCTACTGTAAGGATTGTTCCCTCTGCGGGACGGTCAACAGACTTATATGCTGCCTCAACACCGAACTGAAGAGCCTTAGCCCAGGCAACACCGTCACACTCTGTGGAGTTTTCAAGTCCCTTGGCAATACCACGGAAAAGCAAGCTGATAATAACGCCTGAGTTTCCACGTGCGCCGTGAAGCATAGCCTTAGCTGTCTTTACCGCTACCTCTTCAATTGATGCGTCCTTATTCTTAAGAAGCTCCTCTGCTGCATGACCGACGGTCATAGACATATTGGAGCCTGTATCTCCGTCAGGAACGGGAAATACGTTAAGCTCATTTATTTCTTCCTTGTTATCCTCAAGGCACTGAGCTGCGTTTATAATTAATCTGCGATATTCCTCAGCAGTAATTTTATTGTGCTGTACTGAATCCACGGTTAATCTCCTTAATTAGTTAATTCGTTCTTTTCCGATGAAGAATAATGCTACTGTACCGGGGCCTGTAAGGGCGCCGATGG
>JAFTHF010000232.1 GCA_017457545.1 Clostridia bacterium | reverse complement strand
TAATATTGTTTTCCATGCTGCAGCACATAAGCATGTTCCTCTTATGGAGCATAGTGGCTGTGAGGCTATAAAGAACAATGTTCGTGGAACATATAATACTGCTGATATGGCAGAAAAATATGGCGTAGAAAAGTTTATTTTAATTTCCACTGACAAGGCAGTTAATCCTACAAACATTATGGGCGCATCCAAGCGTCTTTGTGAAATGGTTATCCAGTGCAGAACCGATAGTAAGACAAGCTTTGCCGCTGTTAGATTCGGTAACGTGCTTGGCTCTAACGGTTCAGTTATTCCGTTGTTCAGAAATCAGATTGCAAACGGTGGTCCTGTTACAATTACAGACAAGCGTATTACACGTTTCTTCATGACTATTCCAGAGGCGAGCCAGCTTGTTATGCAGGCAGGTGCTATGACTAATAACGGTGAGCTCTTTGTTCTTGATATGGGTAAATCAGTTAAGATTTATGACCTTGCAGTTAATATGATCAAGCTTTCCGGCTTTGAGCCCAATGTTGATATCCAGATAAGAGAAATCGGTCTTCGTCACGGTGAAAAGCTTTATGAGGAGCTTCTTATGAAGACTGAAACTCTCACAAAAACTGATAATAATAAGATCTTTATCGAAAAGGATACGCCTTATTCAAGAGAACAGGTTGAAGAAAAGCTTGCTATTCTTGATAAAGCAGTAGTGGACTTTAATGACGATATTAATTCTACTGTTGTTAAGGAGGCTATCCGTCAGGTTGTTCCCACCTTCCATGATCCCGAAGAGCTTAATAAGGACGTTAAATAATAATCAAATATCCTTGAGCATTTGCTCAAGGATATTTTGTTTTTAATAGACGAAAATTGCTTTTTCTGATTTATAAAATCCTTAAAGAAGGTTGTTGACATCGGACAAGCTTTATAGTATAATTTAAATGTAATAAATTACGAGGTGTATTATGTATAGATTTAACTGTGATTATTTAGAGGGTGCACACCCCAATATAGTAAAAAGACTTGTAGATACAAACCTTACTCAAACCGTTGCATACGGAAATGACGAAATAAGCGCAAGCGCAAAAGAAAAAATAAAAGCTGCCTGTGGAAATCCTAACGTAGACATTTACTTTTTAGTTGGTGGGACTCAGGCCAATCTTGTGGTTCTTGACAGTATTCTTGAAAGCTATGAGGGCGTAATTGCAGCTGATACAGGTCATATAAGCGTACATGAGGCAGGTGCAATTGAGCACACGGGACATAAGGTTATTACACTTTCATCAAGTAATAGTAAATTAAATTATAACGATGTAAGAAATTATGTAAAAGGTTTTTACGAAGATGAAACAAATTTACATATGGTTAAGCCGGGAGCTGTTTATATTTCTCATCCAACTGAATATGGTATGTTGTATACTAAAGAGGAGCTTGAGGGCTTAAGTCGGGTGTGCAAGGAATACGGTATGAAGCTGTATCTTGACGGCGCACGTCTTGGCTACGGACTTGCATCATACAACACAGATGTAACACTTAAGGATATTGCTAAGTTCTGCGATGTATTCTATATAGGTGGAACAAAGGTGGGTGCACTCTTTGGTGAAGCTGTAGTGTTTACAAATAAAAATGATTCTAAATATTTTTTCAC
>JAFTHF010000028.1 GCA_017457545.1 Clostridia bacterium | reverse complement strand
GCTTTTATATCTATTACCTGCAAGAACCATCTGTACCACGACGGCGGTGTCCATATCGGTAACACGAAGTCCGTTCATAAAAATGGAATCCTTGCCCATTCTCTTAAGAGTTTCTGTAATTTCGGGGCCACCACCGTGAACAAGGACAACCTCTACGCCTACAAGGTGCAAAAGGACAATATCCTCCATAACCTGTTGCTTAAGCTGGTCATTTATCATGGCGTTTCCACCGTATTTGATTACCACAATCTTGCCGTAATATTTCTGTATATAGGGCAATGCCTGAGTAAGTATTTCAGCGCGATGCGCATTGCTTATTTCAAGTGACATAATATATCTCCGTAATGAATTGAAGCTTCGCTTCATAAATTCTCGCTTTGCTCCTTGAATTGACACTCCGTGTCATGAATTGAATTGCCTTTCCTATGCACCGCAGTGCAATTCATGCTTTAGCAATTCATTGCAAAATTGTTTCAATTTTGCATTTACGTACGGTAATCTCCGTTTATTTTTACGTAATCGTAGGTAAGGTCACAGCCCCAAGCTACGCTTGATGCGTTGCCGTCCCCTAATTTCACAACGATTGTAATTTCCTTTTCCAGAAGAATTTCCTTAGCAATATCCTCAGAAAATTCCACTCCTGCGCCGTCCTTGCAAACAAGGATTTCTCCCTTCGCAGACTTAAAGGAAACATCTACCTTATTTACGTCTACCTCTGCTCCGCTGTAGCCGATAGCACAAAGAACTCTGCCCCAGTTGGCATCTGAGCCGAACATGGCAGCCTTTACAAGTGATGAGCAGATTACACTCTTTGCAACGGTCTTGGCATTTTTAATATCCTTAGCACCGCTTACCTCACATTCAAGAAGCTTGGTAGCGCCCTCTCCGTCACCTGCAATGCAACGGCAAAGGTAAACTGTAACAGTATTAAGCGCCTTCATAAAGGTATTGAAATCTTCGCCCTCTGATGTAATTTTCTTATTCTTCGCCTTACCGTTGGCAAGGACTGTTACCATATCGTTGGTTGATGTGTCTCCGTCAACGCTTACCATATTAAAGGTATCGGCAATATCGCTTGAAAGCGCCCTCTGAAGCATTTCGGGGCTGATATTACAGTCTGTTGTAAGAAATACAAGCATAGTTGCCATATTTGGATGAATCATACCGGAGCCCTTGGCAATACCGCCTATCTTACATTCCTTGCCGTCAAGCTCAAAGCTGACTGCTATCTCCTTAAGACGTGTATCTGTGGTCATAATGCCCTCAGCGGCATCACGGCTTTTAGCCCTTGTAATACCCTGTGTAAGCTCCTTCATACCGTTTGCAATAGGGATAATATCAAGGGGCTGACCGATTACACCCGTTGATGCAACCACCACATCAGTCTTGTCTATTTTAAGTGCATCGGCAGTAAGCTGACACATTGCCTCAGCAATTTCAATACCGTTTGCGTTACAGGTATTTGCATTACCGCTGTTACAGATAATCGCCTGTGCGTAGCCGTCTGCAATATTATTCTTGGTAACTGTAAGGGGTGCGCCCTTAACCTTGTTTGTTGTGTAAACAGAGGCAACTGCTGCCTTCGCTTCAGAATAGATAAGGGCTAAATCCTTTTTTGCCTTGTTCTTTCTTATTCCACAATGAATACCGTTGGCAAGAAAGCCCCTTGCAGCGCAAACGCCGCCGTCTATAATCTTCATAATCGCTCCTATATCTCAAGTGTCTTGGTCTTATCACAGCCAAGCTTTATATTAAGGCATTCAACAGCTGCACCCGATGCGCCCTTGCCAAGATTGTCATATCTTGCGACAAGTAAAATCCTGTCATCGTTGCCGTATACCTCAATGCTCATTGTATCCTTGTTACTGTATTTGTTAGCTGATATAAAGCCACCCTCATCGTTACCCTCGTTAAAGGAGATAATAGGTGTATTATAAAGCTGTCTGTATATATTTTTAATATCCTCAATATTGCCCCTTAAAAGCTGCTCCTTAAATAAGGGAACGGTTACCTCCATGCCCGAATAAAAATCGGACACTATGGGACAGAATACAGGCGCATTCTTAAGTCCTGTAAGCTTAACCATTTCCGGCAGGTGCTTGTGCTTCTG
>JAFTHF010000231.1 GCA_017457545.1 Clostridia bacterium | reverse complement strand
TCAGCTTTTTGTTGAGCCTATGGGCGCAGATACAAAGGAGATATATCTCCAGGGCTTTTCCACATCAATGCCTATTGATGTACAGGAGAAAATGGTTCATTCTCTTAAGGGCTTTGAAAATGCACAGATTATGCGCTATGCTTACGCACTAGAGTATGACTGTACAGACCCTGAGGAGCTTTTGCCTACACTTGAGTACAAGCGTATAAGCGGTCTTTACGGTGCAGGTCAGTTTAACGGCACCTCAGGCTATGAGGAGGCAGCAGCCCAGGGACTTATGGCAGGTATTAACGCAGCCCTTAAGCTAAAGGGTGAGGAGCCACTTATTTTGCCCAGGTCCTCATCTTACATCGGTACATTAATCGATGACCTTGTTACAAAGGGTACAAATGAGCCGTACAGAATGATGACCTCACGCTCGGAATACCGTCTTTTGCTCCGTCAGGATAACGCAGATATGCGTTTAACCCCCTACGGACGAAGAGTAGGACTTGTATCAGATGAGCAGTGGGAATATTTTGAAGGCCGTAAGGAAGCAATCGAAAAGGAAATAGAACGAATGAAAAAGACAATCATTCGTCCAAGTGAGGAGCTTTCAGGTGTTATGGAAGCAAACGGAACTACCCCAATTGCTACTCCAACTCAGCTTTCAGAGCTTATAAAAAGACCCCAGCTTGACCTTGAAAAATTAGAAAAATTCGACACGTGTCGCCCTGTTTTGAAAAAATCTATTGTATTTGCAGCTCAGACAGAGGTAAAATATGACGGCTATGTAAAAAAGCAGCTTGCTGAGGTAAAGCGCAACGCAAAAACAGAGGAAAGAGTAATTCCCGATTCCATTGATTACAAGAAAATCAAGGGAATAAGAATAGAGGCTATGCAGAAGCTTGAAAAGATGTGCCCCATGACCATAGGTCAGGCATCAAGAATAAGCGGCGTTAGCCCTGCAGATATTTCAGTACTTTTAATCTATCTTTCAGAAAAAGGAGAATAAACTATGAGCATTGTAAACGTTAAGGACTTTGGCGTAAGAGGTGACGGTGCTACCCTTGAAACAGCAGCTATCCAGAAGGTAATCAGTGAGGCTAAGGACGGCGACGTTCTTGTATTCCCCAAGGGCTACTATGTTACAGGCACCCTGGCACTTCGCTCCAACATCACTATCCGTCTTGAAAAGGGCGCAGAAATTGTTGGCTCAAGAAATATGGAGCATTACTATGACTGTGGCTTCTATCACAACGAAATGAAGCAGACAATCTCTCTTATCTACGCACTCGACTGTGAAAATATTACCTTTGAGGGTGAGGGTAAGATTCAGTTAAGCGGTGATGCCTTCGTTGATTTCGATACATTCCTTCCCAAGGAGCTTGAGGGTGTAGAAACAACAAAGGAATACGACGAGCAGATGGTTATTGCAGTTGTTAAGCGTCCCACACAGCCTATTTTCTTCAATAACTGTAAGAATATTAAGATTACAGGCATTAAGGTGTTTAACTCTCCCTGCTGGACAATGGTATTTTCAAATTGTGAGAATATTGAAATATCAGATATTTATGTTGATAACCATAACAGAATTCCCAACAATGACGGTGTTCATTTCTCAGCCTCAAGAAACATTGTGGTTAAGAATTCCACCGTCCTCTGCGGTGATGACTGCTTTGCCGCTACATGTATTACCAACTGGAACGGCATTTGCGAGAATATGGTAATTTCCGACTGTCTTATGTCCTC
>JAFTHF010000230.1 GCA_017457545.1 Clostridia bacterium | reverse complement strand
GAGGCAGAGGAGCGAGTTGCCGATGCAGATGTAATTATAGTAAATAAAATCAAAATGAATGAAAGCGTCCTTAAAAACGCACCTAAGCTTAAGCTTATTTGCGAAACTGCCACAGGCTTTGACAATATAGATATTGAATACTGTAAGGCACACGGAATTTTAGTTGCCAACACTCCTGCCTACTCAAGTCAGTGCGTGGCGCAGGTAACTGTATCTATGGTATGCTCTCTTGCCACACACCTTAAGGAATACAGAAAGTGCGTTGCATCCGGAAAATATACTGCTGACGGAGTACCAAATTCCCTTGTTCCCATTTACCATGAGCTTTACGGAAAGACCTGGGGAATTATCGGCTACGGCAATATCGGCAAGGCTGTTGGCAAGATTGCAGATGCCTTTGGCTGTAAGGTTATAGTTAATAAGCGCACCCCTGACCCTGCATACGAATGTGTAAGCGTTGATGAGCT
This sequence comes from Clostridia bacterium, assembly GCA_017457545.1. The sequence goes on along the minus strand of JAFTHF010000230.1, from coordinate 1,570 downwards.
TATTTCCCGTTCCGACATTATTTCAATTCACTGCCCTCTTAATGAAAATACCCGAAACCTCATAGACGTACGTGAGTTTTCGATGATGAAAAGCGATGCAATAGTAGTAAATATAGCCCGTGGCGCTGTATGGAATGAGGAGGCTGCAGCCGATGCAATTCTAAGTAATAAAATCGGCGCCCTTGGCTGTGACGTATTCACAAAGGAGCCCTTTGATGAAAGTCACCCATTCTACAAGATAAAGGACCTTGACAATGTGCTTTTAACTCCTCATATGGCATGGGGCTCCTTTGAATCAAGAACAAGATGCTTTGATACGGTAATAAAGAATATTGAAGCCTACTTAAACGGTAATCCCACAAATATTGTAAGCAAATAAAAAAAGCCGACACATTGTCGGCTTTTTTCTATTTTAGAGGTTATAAACCTTTTCCTTTGCACTGAGAATTCTTTCGCAAATATCGGAAATTTTGCACTCGCCAACATCGGCAACAACGCTCTTTATTGTATCGTTAAGAGGCTCATACCAGCGCTTTTCAATACCGCTAAGTCCAACTGCCGCGCCAACGATGCTACCTACTGTACCTGCGTTACAGTCTGTATCAAGACCGCACATTGTAGCAACTGTAATGCTCTTTGTATAATCAAGCTCGCCAGCGATAATACCGAGAGCCACAACGGACATATTATTGATTGTAGCCTCGTTAGGCAAATTGTATTTCTCCACTATCTTATCGCAAACCACGGTGAAATCGCCGCTTTCCTTATACCAAGCACGAACGTCTGTAATTGCCTCATAAAGTCTTGACTTTTGAGGAATTGAAGCAAGACCTGCGTCAATAATTTTGTCAACGGTAGGATTTTTTGATAACGCGCAGCTAAGGGCACCCGCAACGAACATACCGCCATAGATACCGTTCTTTGTAAGGCTGAATGAGGTATCAAGGTGGGCATACTTGCACGCCTCATAGTGCTTAGCAGGGAAAACATATCCCCAGATATCAGTTCTTATCTGTCCGTCAATGCACTCACGCCAAGGGTTAAGTGAATATGGGATTCTTTCAACGGGCACATCATTTGTAATAAGGTGATAGTATGCCACTCTTGACGCGCACCAGCACCAATAGTATGGAATATTGTTAGCCCAGTTATCACCAATCATCCAAGGCTCAATATTAAGACCGTACTTCTCAATAAGGCGAAGTCCCAAAAGGGTGTAATTAATATCGTCATCGCTCTGAGCAAACTTAACATTATCCTTTGTACTGTAAATACAGTCCTCACGGAGTGTGTAGTTAAGCTTCTCGCTTCTTGCGGAAATATAATCGTCAAGAGGGTATTCGCCTACGCTTTCAAGATATTCCTTGATAAACTGTCTTGTAAGTCCCATTTCAAGAGGCTTACCGAGGATAACCGCGGCGCATCTGCCATAGAACGCACCGTAAAGGCGCTCCTTATACTCCTCATCGCTGAGGGGCAAAAGCTCCGGACAAGGAATCGCTTTCTTCATAAGAGCTTCAAAATCATTGGGCTCAACGTAAGGATATCCCTCTCTTATGGGGGTATCCAT
>JAFTHF010000229.1 GCA_017457545.1 Clostridia bacterium | reverse complement strand
GTAACACCGTTTCTGAAATCGCCTGCTGTAATCATTTGTCTTTTTCCTTTTCTGGCACAATTTATTGTCATAGGAGCAGCCCGCCACAGCTGCCACTGAAATTATATACGAAAATATTTTACTATAAAAAGATAAATATTGCAATAGGTAAAGAGAATATTTTTCCTAATTTTTTCAAAATCAGAAGATTTCTATAATCTCCTTGGGAGAATTATTGAAATTCATAATACCGTTTTCGGTAATAAGCACCATATCCTCAATTCTGCAGCCGTACTTGTTGGGAATGTAAATGCCAGGCTCAACTGTTACGATATTACCCGGCACAAGAGGCTTGTCGTTGATATAGGAAAGATTGGGACGCTCATGAATTTCAAGTCCCACTCCGTGACCGAGAGAGTGACCGAAGTAGCCCTCATAGTCAACGTAAATTATATCTCTTGCCACCTTGTCAGCCTCAGCGCCTGTAACTCCTGCCTTAAGCATTTCAAGGGCAGAGGTCTGAGCCTTAAGCACGGTATTGTATAGCTTTTTCATCTCCTCATCGGCCTTGCCGATTGAGACAGTTCTTGTCATATCGGAATGGTAGCCCTCATAAAGCGCACCGAAGTCCATAGTCAAAAATCCGTGGGAAAGCTTAACGCTTGAGGGTACGCCGTGGGGCATTGATGACTTCCTTCCGCTGACTGCAATGGTCTCAAAGCTCTTGTCCTCAGCGCCGTTCTTTCTCATAACGTATTCAAGCTCTGCGGCAACATCGTTTTCAGTCATGTTGGGGGTAAGCATCTTAAGCATATGCTCAAATGCAAGGTCGGTAACCCTTTGCGCCTCCCTGATTTTTTCTATTTCCTCATTAGACTTGATTTCACGCATCTTGTTAATCACATCGTTGATTTTAACAAGCTCTACATTAAGGCTTGACTTGTAGTAGTCATATCTTTCAACGCACATAACAAGATTTTCATAGCCTAAGCGCTTAATACCGTTTTCGGCAAAAATTTCATTTAGCTGAGCTGTAAAGTCACGTCTTGGGGAAAGCACGGTATAAATACCTGCAAGAGTATTATTTGCAACCTCTGTATAACGGAAATCCTCAAAGGCATACGCGCGCTCCTTGGTAATAAGGAGGTGAGCATCGGGGTTATCAAAGGTGGTAAAATATCTGTGGCTTACGGCTGACGCAAGGTAGACCGCATCTACGTTTAATGCGTCAAGCTTACTTTGTAATTCTTTAATTCTTTTAATCATAATTGTACCTCACTTTGTTGTAAATTAATTCTATCATAAAATTTCAAAAATGTAAATATTTTCGGCTAATTTACTTGAAATGTATGTTCATTTATGGTAGTATTAAAATAGAAAATTATGTTGTGAGGTGGATTTTTATGAAAATCGGAACAATGGTACATCTTGACGAAAACGTAGTAACCAAAATCAAAGAGGTTAAAAAATACGGTATGGAATCCTTTCAGCTCTGCTGCTGGAATCTTTCCTTATTTACTGATGAAATGGCAGAAAAGATAAAGGCTACTGCTGACAGCGAGGGGCTTGAAATCAGCGCTGTTTGGTGTGGCTGGAGCGGAGAGGCACAGTGGAACTTTACAAGAGGTCCTATTACACTTGGCATCGTTCCCGTTTACTTCAGAGAGCAGAGACTTAAGGAGCTTAAGCGTGGCTCTGACTTTGCAAAGAAGCTTAATGCTACCGATGTGATTACTCATATGGGCTTTTTGCCCGAAAACCCCGATACAGACGAATTCCGTGCTGTTGTACTTGCAATCCGTGATCTTGCTGAGTACTGCAAGGCTAACGGTCAGTATCTCCTTTTTGAAACAGGACAGGAGACACCTATTACACTTAAGCGTACTATTGAAGCAGTTGCAACAGGTAACCTTGGTATTAACCTTGACCCTGCCAACCTTCTTCTTTACGGCAAGGGCAATCCCTGTGATGCAGTAGATGTATTCGGCGATTATGTTCGTGGCGTACACGCAAAGGACGGCGAATACCCCACTAACCCTGCCTTCCTCGGTGAAGAAAAGAGAATCGGTGACGGACGCGCTAATTTCCCCGTGCTTGTAAAGAAGCTTATGGACCACGGCTATAACGGCTCACTTACAATTGAGCGTGAGATTGACGGTGAAAAGCAGATTGAGGATATACTTTATGCTAAAAAATTCTTGGAGGATATTATAAATGGCTGATTTAAGAGTTGGACTTATCGGCATCGGCGGTATGGGTGGATGCCACTACGGTAACTATAAGGACGTTAAGGGCGCTAAGCTTGTTGCTGTATGCGATGTAAGAGTAGATATGGCTAAGGAAAAGACTGAGGGTACAGGTCTTCCCGTTTACGCTGACTACAAGGAAATGATTGAAAAAGAAAATCTTGATATGGTAGATATCTATACACCAAGCTACATGCACAAGGATATGGCAATTTACTGTCTTTCAAAGGGACTTCATGTGCTTTGCGAAAAGCCTATGACTCTTAACAAGGAGGACGCCCTTGAGGTGGTTGAGGCATCAAAGAAGACAGACAAGTACTTTATGGCTGCTCACGTTGTAAGATTTATGGCTCCTTACGCATATCTTCGTGAGGTTATAAAGAGTAATGAGCTTGGCAGACTTCTTCGCCTTGATATGAAGAGAATCTCAGCTATCCCCGTTTGGAGCTGGGAGGACTGGATGAGAGATGAAAAGAGAAGTGGCGGTGTAATTACTGACCTTTCTATCCACGATATTGACTATGTTCAGAGCATTCTCGGTATGCCCGATAAGGTAAGCTC
>JAFTHF010000228.1 GCA_017457545.1 Clostridia bacterium | reverse complement strand
TATCGTATTATATTGATATTATTGTTGAAAAGTATAAATTACGAAGACTGATTGCTACTGCAAGCCAAACAAGCAAGGACAGCTTTGAGCAGGTGAAGGATGCCAAGGATATAATTGAAGCTGCGGAGAAGGATATTTTTGCTATTTCAATGAATAATGAGCTTAGTGCTCTTGTTCCCGTAAAAGATGTTCTGCCTGACGTATATGATCAAATAGAGCAGTATATGCTTACACAGGGTAAGGTATCCGGTATAGCCACGGGATTCTCTGCGCTTGATGCAATGACGGGCGGGTTTCAAAAGTCAAATCTTGTAATAATTGCTTGTCGCCCTTCAATGGGAAAGACTTCGTTTGCACTTAATGTGGCAAGTTATGCCGCAATTGCTCAAAAGGCTGCGGTTGCGATATTTTCGCTTGAAATGAGTAAGCAGGAGGTTGCCATGCGCTTGGTCAGTGCTGAGTCCGGTATAAGCGCTCAGCAGATCAAAGATGGAAACCTTAAGGAAGAAGATTTTGAGCCTTTGGACAGAGCAATAAGCAATCTTGAGCGCGCTCCTATCTACATAGACGATACTCCGAGCATTACAGTTCCGCAGGTACGCAGTAAATGCCGCAGAATTAAGGATCTCAAGCTTGTTATAATCGATTATCTTGGACTTATGGGTACGAGCGGAAAGGCGGACAGCCGACAGAATGAGGTTGGTGAGCTTTCACGTGATCTTAAAGCTCTTGCACGCACTTTAAATGTGCCGATAATCGCTTTAGCTCAGCTTAACCGTGCAAATACTCAACGTCAGGATAAACGCCCTGTATTGAGTGACCTGCGTGAATCGGGTTCTATTGAGCAAGATGCGGATATAGTAATGTTTATTCACCGTGAGGGTTATTATTCTGATAATCCGGATGCAGATAAAACCTTGGCTGAAATTATTATTGCTAAGCAGAGAAATGGTGCTACCGGCAAAATAGAGCTTACGTGGAACGGTGAGCTTACTAAGTTTATTGACAGAACGTACAGAACCGAATAAATTGATTACAATATTTTTGTTCTATAAAAACAGGAGGAAATATAATGATCCAAATTAAGAATCTGACGAAGACCTATGGCAGTAAAGTAGCAGTCAACAATATCAGCTTTACAGTCAATGAGGGTGAGGTGGTCGGCTTTCTTGGAAGAAACGGTGCAGGAAAAACAACCACGATGAATATGCTTACAGGGTATATTTCGTCTACTAGCGGTACTGCTACTGTTGATGGCTTTGATATCCTTGAAAACCCGATCGAAGCAAAAAGAAGAATAGGATATTTGCCGGAGCAACCCCCGCTTTACATGGACCTTACTGTAAATGAATACCTTTCTTTTGTAGCGGATCTAAAGGGTGTAGATAATAAAAAGCAAAAGAGCCACCTCGATGAAATAAAGGAGCTTGTTAAGATCACAGACGTTCAAGGAAGAATAATAGGCAACCTTTCAAAGGGATACAAGCAACGTGTGGGTTTTGCGCAGGCGTTGGTTGGAGAT
>JAFTHF010000227.1 GCA_017457545.1 Clostridia bacterium | reverse complement strand
GTAACGATTCCATACGAAAAGAAATTTCTTGCTCACTCCGACGGCGATGTACTGATTCACGCAATATGCGACGCATTGCTTGGTGCTGCGGGAGAGAAGGATATTGGCAATCTTTTTCCTGATAATGATCCTGCGTACAAAAATATTGATAGCAAGCTGCTTCTTAAAAGAGTTAACGATGTTATTTCATCAAAGGGACTTGCAATTGAGTATATTGATTGCACAATAATTGCTCAAGCACCTAAGATGGCTGTTCATATTCAATCGATGAGAGAAACTTTAGCTAATACACTTGATATTCCTGTTGATTTAATCAATGTAAAGGCTACAACGGAGGAAAAGCTTGGCTTTACAGGAAATAAAGAGGGAATTGCAGCCCATTCTGTATGCCTATTAAAGAATAAGGAATGAGATTTCATTATCACACAACCTTTATTTTAACTTCCTTTCTCACCCCTTATTCTGAGCCTTCTTATATTATATTATGATTTTAAGGCTTTTTTGACATTAAAATACAAAATACTACAAGAGGTTACTATGAAACATATTTCCCCTTCAATTTTGGCATCAGATATGCTTAATCTTGGTAATGAGATTAAAAAGGTAGAAAATTCAGGCGCTAAATACGTACATATTGATATTATGGACGGTAGATTTGTTCCTAATATAAGCTTTGGTATGCCTATTATATCAGCAGTCAGAAAATGTACAAGTCTTGTGCTTGACGTACATGCTATGATAGTGGAGCCAGATATATATATTGATGAATTCATTAGATGTGGCGCTGATATTTTAACATTCCATTATGAAGCCCTTGATAATGAACGTATTTTGAAGGCGATTGCCAGAATAAAGAGCTTAGGCAAGAAGGTTGGTATATCTATAAAGCCTAAAACCGATGCTGAGGTTTTGTATCCTTACATCAAGGATATTGATATGGTTCTTGTTATGACTGTTGAGCCGGGCTTTGGCGGTCAAAAATTTATGGAGGATACAATGGTAAAGGTGCGTAAGGTCAGAGAATACGCAGATTCAATCGGCAAGGAGCTGGATATTCAGGTTGACGGCGGTATTAATGATAGCACCATAAAAATCGCAGCTGACGCAGGTGCAAACATATTCGTACTCGGAACAGGCTTCTTTAAGGCGGAAAAGCCTCTTACAGCTGAAGAAATTTTATCAAAGACAAAATAAAATAATGGTGTCATTTGACACCATTATTTTTTATTTTTAACAATTTCGCATAAAGCCTCATACAAGGAATATACATCCTTTTTAGTATTGAAAACTCCAAAGCTGACACGGACAGCGCCACCCTCTCCCGTATTTAAAATTTTGTGAGCTAAAGGGGAGCATTGATATCCACTTCTTACATAAATATCCCGCTTGTTAAGCTCCGAGGCAACATATGCTGAGGAAAGAGAACCAACATTAAAAAGCAGAGCATTTCCTGCATATGACTTCATTTGATAGGTAGTCATCCTATTATCTATACTTAACAAATCAAGTAAAAGAGTATACAAGCCTTCTTCGTGCATACGTATTTTATCAATACCTATACTATTAACCCATTTAATGCCCTCACAAAGCCCAACAATTGCAGGGGTTGACAATGTTCCACCCTCATATCTTTCAGGCAAAAAATCGGGCATATCAAGCTCTAAAGAGTTTATACCTGTACCACCCTCAATAAATGTTTTTCCAATTTCATCATTACTAAAAATTAATACACCAACACCCTGAGGTCAGTAAAGTGACTTATGTCCGGGTATACAAAGTGCGTCAATATTCATATTTGAAACATCAATTTTATAAAGCCCTGCACTTTGCGCACCGTCAACAATAAATTTTATCCCTTTATCCCTACATAGCTTACCGATTTTGTCAATTGGCAACCGTCTGCAACCTACATTGGACTGATGTGCACATATAATAGCTGATGTATCACTTCTTATTTTAGCGAAAATATCAGCCAAAATTTCATCGTCATTTCCTGTAGAGGAAAAAGTACTGTAAGAGCAGCCATGTGTCAATTTTAATGCGTGTACAGGCCTTAAAACCGAATTATGCTCAATATCGCTTATAAGAATATGAGATTTATCTTTAATTAAAGCTTTAATCGCAATATTTAAAGCATATGTGGTATTGTAAGTGAATACCACGTTTTCAGCCTCTGCATTAAACATTTCAGCAAGTAGTAAGCGGCATTCATATATTTTTTCAGAGCTTCTTTGAGATAGCTTATGTGCGCTTCTCCCGGGATTACCACAGTATTTCATTATACATCTGCTCATTTCTTCGGAAACGGAAGCAGGCTTAGGAAAGGTAGTGGCAGCATTATCCAGATATATCATAGCTTTTCCTTATAAACTTATTATTTCCGAATATTTCACGGAGCTTTTATCTAAGGCATCCTTTGCAGTATATAAGTTTACACATTGGAATTTTACACCGTATGCACACCCTTTTTTAGTCATATAAGGCTCCAGCTTAATAATTTCACATTCAATCAAATGCTTTTCAAGTGCTTTTTTCGCCTTTTGAGCATGTGTCATTGACCTTACCGATGCTACACACATATTTCCTCCTTAAAAGATGCCTATTGCTATTATATGACATAATAAAATTTGCGTTAAAAAAGAGCTACCGATAAAGTAGCTCATTTTTATAAACCGGGAATTACTGTAACAGCAATAGCAAAATAAATTAATAATGCAATAGCATCTACAATTGTTGTAATGAACGGACTTGCCATTACGGCAGGGTCAAATCCTATACGCTTTGCAAGTATGGGGAGAGAGCATCCAACAAGCTTTGCAACTACAATTGTAAATAGTAAGGTAAGACAAATAGCGAATGCTATTTCAACTGTGATTTCATTATTGCCGAACAAAAGTCTGTCAACAAGCATAATTTTGCCAAAATTAATAACAGAAAGAGCAATACCGCAAAGTAGAGAAACCCTTAGCTCTTTAAAGAGAATTCTTAAAATATCTCTCATTCGGATTTCTTCGATAGCAAGACCACGAATAATAGTTACTGAGGACTGTCCACCTGCATTTCCTGCGGTATCCAT